>JASHUD010000137.1 GCA_030040215.1 Methylovirgula sp. | reverse complement strand
ACCGCGGTCGCGGTGGCAAGGCCCGGCGCCCCCATTCTTCGAAACAACAGCACCTTCAATCCGATGTTGATCGCCACCGCGAACAGCGAGATCAGCATTGGCGTGCGCGTATCGCGCACCGCCTGGAAACTTGCCACCGCCGAACGGATGAGCACGACGGCGACGAGCCCAAATCCGTACGCCGCGAGCACCGCGCCGGCGGCTTCGGCGGCCCGTTCGGTGAAAGCGCCGCGCAGAAAGATGCCGCGCATGATGACGTCGGGGATCATGATGAAGGCCACGAAACAGGGCGCGGCGATCGCGATCGACAGCGCCATGGTACGGTTCTGCGCATGATAGGCGCCGCCGTGGTCGCCCAATGCGAGCCTGCGGCTCATCTCCGGCAGCAGCACGGTGCCGGCGGCAATTCCGATGACGCCGATCGGCAATTGGTAGATCCGGTCGGCGTAATAGATCGACGACACGGCGCCGGTCGGCAGCATCGAGGCGATGATCGTATCGGCGAACAACGCCAGCTGCACGCCCGCCGAGCCGATGACGGCCGGCCCCAGCACGCCGAAGAAATGCCGGACCTCCTTGCTCCAGACGGCGAACGTCGGCCGCTCATGAATGCCGATGCGCCATAATGCGAAGAAGGTGAGAAGGAACTGGCAGACGCCGGAGACGGTAACGCCGACAGCCGCCGCCACCCCGGCGTTGGGGAAGCGATAGGCGAGGCCGAGAAAGACGATCATCACGACGTTGAGCAGCGTCTGCGCAAGGGTCGCGGCGACGAACCGTCCCTGCGCGTTCAACGTGCCGGACTGCAGCGTAACGAGCGTAATCAGCAGCAAATAGGGAAAGGTGATCCGCGTGAGCAGGACGGCCAGTGCGAACTTCTGCGGATTGGCGCGAAAGCCCGGCGCCAATACATCGATGACCTGCGGCATGAAGACCAGCGCGAGCCCCAGCAGGAGGATTTGCGAAGCAAGCAGCAGCGTGAAGATCTGGCTCGCGAAATGCCGCGCCGCGTCCTTGCCGCCTTTGGCGAGGACCTGTGAATAGCAGGGGACATAGGCGGCATTAAAAGCGCCTTCACCGAAAATGGCGCGAAAATGATTGGGTAGCCGGAAAGCCACGTAGAACGCGTCGGCGAGGAGTCCGGCGCCGAGCAGAGCGCCCAGGATCACGTCGCGAGCGAACCCCGTGGCGCGCGATAAAAGGGTAAGCGCGGCGACAGAGAAGAGATTTTTGTACATCGAGGCGTCCGGCCGGCGCGAATCGCGTGCGGCCACGATCCGGTGATTTCGGACGCAAGTCAAAATCCAGCGCCGTGCCAACGCTGCCATAAAGCGGCAATGCGCGGCAGCACGCCGACGCGCCGCCTCCGAAATATCGCCGCAATTCTGCGCCCGAATCCGCGGGAATTTTCAGCCGGAACCGCCGGGCGGCTCGGACGCGCGCCTTACCCGACCGCCTTCTGATAGAGTTCCGCGACGCGCTCCCAATTGACGAGGTGATCGACGAAGGCCTGGAGATAGTCGGCGCGGCGGTTGCGGTAATCGATGTAATAGGAGTGCTCCCAGACATCGACGCCGAGGATCGCCGCCGAACCGTGGATGAGCGGATTCTCGCCATTCGGAGTCTTCAAGACTTCGACCTTGCCGTTCTTGACGACAAACCAAGCCCAGCCGGAGCCGAACTGCGTCAAGCCGGCCTGAATGAACTGCTTTTTCGCCTCATCGACCGAACCGAACGCGTCGGCGAGGCCCTTTTCGAGTTTGCCGGGAATCCTGCCACCGCCGTTGGGCTTCATCCATTGCCAAAAAAGCGTGTGATTCCAAGCCTGGGCTGCGTTATTAAAGAGAGGCACGTTCTTGCCATGGGCTGCCTTGACGATCTCCTCCAGCGATTTGTCCGCCAAAGGACTGTCCTTGAGGAGATTGTTGGCGGTATCGACGTAGGCTTTGTGATGTTTGTCGTGGTGATATTCGAGCGTCTCGCGCGACATATGCGGCTGCAGCGCATCATGCGGATAGGGAAGAGGCGGAAGCGTGAGAGCCATAACAACTCCTTCGATGCTTACGAAAGGGAGAGCGGCATTAGGCGCCGCATGCCGTTGAACTTAGGAACTCAGGACCAAGTGGCAAGAATCGATGCGGCGATTGGCACTCTCGCGCAAGTTGAAACGTCGCCGCATTGAAATCGGGCCGCATCGCACGATACCCATATCACAACGGTTTGCCACCTAATATATTGCCGGAACGGCGAGCGGAAAACGCGTTGCTTGGAAGGAAAAGCGATATGAAACATGTGCTTCTGGCGTTGGGGATCGTCCTCGTCATTGCCGGCGCGGCTTCGATGGTCTGGGGGTACGGCATCATCGAGGACGACCGCGGCTCGGCAAGTTTTATCGCCGGCGCGATCGTGCTGACGGGCGGCGTGATTATTGCCGTGCTCTCCTGCGTCTTCGGCGCGCTCCAACGACTGAGGGTCGTGTTGGAAACGCGGGCGATTCCCGCTCTGCCGGCGATGCCCGATCAATCTGTACAGCCGGTCCCCGCCGTCGAGGATATGCCGGCACCGCAGCGCGAAGAGCCGGTTTTTGGCGCTGCGCCCCGCGCTGCGCCGGCAAAGAGCGCGGAACGGCCGCCCGAACCGCCGCCTGTCGCTCCCGTGGCACCCGAACCCCCGCAACCGGCGACCGCGGGGCGCGCCTCCACGGCATTCCTGGCAGCGGCGGCCAAAGCGCGCGAGCAGCGCAATGATCCGTCGATCACCGATCTCTGGCGGAGGGTCGGCGTCAATCTTGAAACGATGAAGTCCGACAAAACCGCGACCATGCCGGCCCCGCCGGCGAGCGACCGGCCGGAGCCCCGCCCGGTCGCCCCGGCGACGGATTGGCTCGACGAAGCTTTGGCCGGATTGGGCGAATCCGTCGTGCCGAAATCTCCACGTACAAGCGCGGAAGCGCCGCCGATTGCGCCGCATGCGCCGCCGGAACAGCCCGAAATCATTGGCCGCTATGAAGTCGAGGGGACGGAATACGTGATGTACGTCGACGGTTCGATCGATGCGCTGACCGAAGACGGCGTCCTGCGTTTCAAGTCCCTGGCGGATTTGAAAGCGTTTTTCCAGGGCTAACCGGCCCAGCCGACGTTGAACCGCTCCTAGTCTTGCGTTTTGCTTGCAGTGCAGAATTGAACATAGATTTTGTTTGATTTTGCCGCGTATTCACTTTCGGCTACTTGCGCGGCGATAGTTTCTCTTTTAAGGATGACTGTCTCTACGTCGAATCGGAAGAATTCGCGCAGGCGACTTCCCTTACCGGCGGGTTGAAGGCATGCGCGACGAGGCCGTTCGCCTCGCCTCGATCGCATCCGCGGAAACGAAGTGCCATGAGTGACACAATGAGCTCCAACAATTACATCGAATTGGCGGCTGATATCGTTTCGGCCTACGTGAGCAACAATTCCGTCCCGGCGAGCGATCTGCCTTCCCTGATCAACGAGGTTCATTCGGCGTTGCTCAAAGTGACGTCCGGTCACCCGATCGCCCCGCCTGAGACGCCCAAGCCGGCCGTTCCGGCCAAGAAATCGATCACCAACGATTACATCATCTGCCTGGAAGACGGCAGAAAGTTCAAATCGCTCAAGCGGCATCTGCGTACGCAGTACAATATGTCGCCCGACGAATATCGCGAGAAATGGGGTCTGCCGCCCGATTATCCGATGGTTGCTCCGAATTACGCCAAGGCGCGTTCGAATCTCGCCAAGCAGATGGGGCTTGGCCAGCAACGGCGCCGCAAGCGCTGACGCCCCGCGAGCCGCCGTCTTCTTGTTCCAGCTTTTATGAAAACGCCGCGCGCGTTTCAGGCGACTTTCGCCGTGGCGCGGCGCGCCTCGGCGCGGATGCGCTCGACCATGGAGCGCACCCCGTTCGTCCGCTGTCGCGTCAGATGCGCCGAAAGTCCGAGATCCCGGAACAAGGCCTCCGCGTCGATTGTCGCAATCTCCGCGGGCGTATGGCCGGCGTAGAGCGCCAGGATCACGGCCAAAAGGCCGCGCACGATATGCGCGTCGCTATCGGCGCGAAACAGTAGAATGGGGTCGCCACGGGCGGAACCGTCAAGCCGCGTCTCGAGCCATACTTGGCTCGCGCAGCCCAAGACCTTGTTGGCTTCGCAATGCGCGGCTGGATCGAGCGGTTCGAGCGTGCGGCCAAGCTCGATCAGATAGCGATAGCGGTCTTCCCAGTCGTCCAAATAGCCGAAATTCTCGATGATCTCGTTGATCGTCATGCGCAGCCCAAGTTGCGCAAAGCCGTTAGCTTCGCCCAGAACGCTCCATAACATATTCCGAGCGCGGCGAATTCTCCAGTGCGGAGCGCTGCGATTTTGGCGCGGCAAAGGTCGGCCGGCGCGGCGGCAGCGGCACGTTGGCTTGCGCGACGCGTTGCGCCGCCAAATTGAAAACCGGCCCTTCGGCGCGCGCCGAGGATTGCAAGCAATCGGTCTTCAGGCAGTGCGCAAGCGCTTCGCGTTCGACAAACGAAACCGCGGTCCCAAACCAGGTCCGCGTCAGTTCACCGATCGGCGGGACGCCCCGTTCGGCCGTCGGTGCCTGCCCACGTTGCGGCGGATTGGATTGCGCGGAGAAAATGGTCGAGAAGACCACGGACAGCCAAAATACGCAGCGGATCAGAAAAAACATCAAAACGCCTCGCTTGCCCCATTCGGCCGTACGCCGCAACATCGCATAGGCGCATAAAATTCGTCCCATCGTCGGCGCGACAATCCGAAATTCCCCATTCACCTTTTGCTGACCATGTCGGCCCGATCGAGCCGAAAAACCGGCAACCGGTTCTAAACCATAGAAGGAGGTAGCACCGCCGGCAGGCGCATGGCGCCGGCTTCGAAGCCGTTTTGGACCCGATGCTTAGGGTTCACTTAAGCGGGCGGCGCGAATGTGACGCGGTAAAGGAAGGCGCAGTTTCGATCCGCCCGAGGCCAACACGGCGATTCGGAGGCTCTCCTTCACCGGAGTGCGGCGTTTGAGTTTCGCTTTAGTCCTCGAGAGGCAGATCGCTTCGCTGGTGCATCCGGCCGTCCTGACTTGCCAGGCCGAGCGGCAGCGTCACGAGGCGTTTATCCTGCGCCGGCTGGCGAGTTCCGTCGCGGTGATGTGTCTTGCCCCGCTGTTTCTGGCGCTCTACGGGGCGCCCGCGGTATGGCACGCGCTCGTTTTCGTCTGGTGCGCGTTGCCGATCGGTGCCGTGGTGCTTCTGTCGCGCAGCGGCGATCTGCTTCTCGCCCAGGCCGTTTGCGTCCTGAGCTTCATCGGCGCCGCGGCGACGATCGCCGCCGGCGGCGGCCCTTGGGAAGCGGCTTTGGCGTGGCTCGTCCTCGCCCCGTTCGAAGGGGTTCTCTCGCAGGATTTCCGGCTCGTGTTCGGGGGCGGCGCGCTTGCGGCGTTTGCCGCTGCGATACTCGCCTTCGCCGACCAAATGAACTGGATCGCGACCGGCTTCGGCAGCGGGCGCGTCACCCTGCTGGTCCTGCCGGCGATCTTTTATGCGACGCTCGTCGCCTACAGCATCGTCGCCTTTCAGAAGAAACGCGACCACTCGGCGCAACTGCGCGCCGAGCATTATCGCGCGGTCTACGACACAGTCGGCGATCTCGTCGTCCATCACGACCGCAACGGCATCGCCGAGTTCGTCAGCCCGAATTGCATGGAATTGTTCGGGCTGGCGCCCGCCGAACTGATGGGCCGCAGCTTTTTCGAACGCATCCATGTGGCCGATCGGCCGGCGCTTCTGAAAGCCGCGGCCGATGCGGCCAGCTCGCCGGACACCGTCTGCACCACGCTGCGCCTGCGCTGCGCGGCGGCGCCCATCGGCAACGGGCCGCGCGGCGAGCCTGCCTTCCGCTGGGTCGAGATGCGCTCGCGCCGTTTCGTCGCCGACGCCAACGCCGGATCTACGGAATGGAAAAATCGCGTGGTATCGATCCTGCGCGATGTCAGTCAATCGAAACAACGCGAGGAAGAAATCGAGTCGGCGCGCGCCGCCGCCGCCGAAGTCAACGTTTGGAAGGATCAGTTCCTCGCCAACGTAAGCCACGAGCTGCGCACGCCACTCAACGCGATCATCGGCTTCGCCGAGATGCTCGCCAATACCCAATTGGTGCCGCAAGATCCCGAGAAGCGACGCGAATATGCGAGCATCATCCAACAGTCGGGCCAGCATCTTCTGTCGGTGGTGAACTCGATCCTCGACATGTCGAAGATTCAATCGGGCGCCTTCGACATCCGGCCGGAACCCTTCGAGATCGCGCCGCTCATCGACCTCTGCTGCGACATGGTCAAGCTCAAAGCCAAAGAAGGCGGCGTCGAACTCGTGCGCGCCTACCCCGAAAAGCTCGACGACGTCGTCGGCGATAAACGCGCCTGCAAGCAGATCCTCATCAACCTTCTGTCGAATGCGGTGAAATTTACGCCGCGCGGCGGCCGCGTCAGCGTCCATGTTCGGATCGAGGACGCGCATATCGTCATCGCGGTCGCCGACACCGGAATCGGCATCGCCGCGCACGATCTCGCCAATCTCGGCAACCCGTTCTTCCAGGCCGGCGCCTCGTACGACCGGCCTTACGAGGGAACCGGGCTCGGCCTTTCCGTCGTGCGCGGGCTCGTCGGCCTGCACGGCGGAACGATCTCGGTCGAGAGCGAAATCGGCAAGGGAACCTGCGTCAGCATCCGGCTGCCGCTCGACTGCCGCCGCCCCGGCAGCGACAAGAACCGTCCCGCGAAGATCGAAACCGCCGCGCGTCGTTCCGGGCTGGAAGATGCGCGGCAATTCAGCACTGAGATGATGGTGAAGAAAATTGCGTGAAATTCTCGCCCGCAGCGATCACGATTTCCTCTTCTCCGAACCGAAAAGGGGCGGCAGATCGCGCCGCTCGAACCGCCCGCAGAGCGTATTCGTGCGGTTCTTTCGGCTCGTCCAACGCGTCGCGGCCTATCCGAACCGGGTTGCCGGCGTGCTCGTCGCCGCGCTCGTCGTGGCGATCAGCGTCAATGCTTTGGAGCTGCAGCAAACACGGCATCCGGCGCCGTTTTTTCACAGGGGCTTCGCGCCTCGCGTTTCGCCATTGCACGCGCCGATGAAGAAGCCGCAAGCCGCCGCGCCCGTTCCGCTCTCCGTGTCGCCGGCTGCGCAAGCCGATCCGATCGGCCAGTTGCTGCAATCGACCGCCGCGGCGCCGCAGCGCGCGGCGCAGCCGAGCGGCCAAGCGGACCAGGATTCCATCGCGCGACTCCTGAAAGCAGACACCGCACAAATTGCGCCGCAGCCCAGCAGGCGAGTGTTCGCCGTGCAACGCGCCCTCGTGAAGCTTGGTTTCGTGCTGCGGCCCGACGGTATCGACGGCGACGCGACGCGCCAGGCAATCGAACAATTCGAACGCAATCATCGACTGCCGGTTCGCGGCGAGCTGAGCGCGAAAGTCCTGCATGAGCTCGCCGTCCAATCGGGCATCAGTATCGATTAAGCCGATTGGCGTTTGCGACCCCGCGTTCCTGCCTGTAGATTGGCGGTCCGCCCTCATACCGCCGAGGCACAGCCATGAATTCGCCGCGCGAACCTCTCGTCAAGCCCATATCGCTCGCGGAGCTGCGTCCGACCCAGATCACGGTTGGAATGCGCGAGGTGCGCGAGAAACGCAAACGTTGGCAGGAATCCGAATCCCGTAAAGGCGCCGAGTTTCTCGGCAAGCATATGATTCCGGTGATCCTCGGCCCGAAGGACCGCCATTATGTCATCGATCATCATCATCTCGGCCGTGCGCTGATGGACGACGGAGTCGAGCATATCCTGGTGAGCGTCGTCGCCGATCTGCGCAAATTGGAGAAGGAGGCGTTCTGGATCTTTCTCGACAACCGCGGCTGGATGCATCCCTTCGACGACGCCGGGCACCGGCGCGGCTACCAGGACATCCCGAAATCGCTGAGCGATCTTGTCGATGACCCGTTCCGATCGCTGGCCGGCGAATTGCGCCAGGCCGGCGGTTATGCCAAGGAGACGACCCCGTTCAGCGAATTCCTCTGGGCAGATTTTCTCAGGCGCCGCATCAAACGCAAATTGGTCGAAGAGGATTTTCCGCAAGCCCTCGAAAAGGCGCTGGAGTTCGCCAAGAGCGAAGCGACGGATTTCCTTCCGGGCTGGTGCGGCCCGCTGACCGGCAACTAGTGTGGCGTGCGCCGCTTGCGCGGGCATTTTTCGCCGCAAAATTGCGTTCGGCTCTTGATTTTATTGCCTCGCGAAGTCAGAAATTCCTCCGCTCGGTCTCGGAGCCGCGGCGCTTGCCGTTTGCCGGTGACCCCGCGTTCCTGACCGAGTCCCTTCAATTTTCAAGGTTTAGATGATGAGACATGCCGCGATTCTCTGCGCCGCGTTGGCGGCTTTTTCGCTCGCCGCGCGTGCCGCCGACACCAAGCCGATTTCGCCGCGCCACTACGATGGCGTTTATTCGGTTGAGATCACCACGTCGGCGGGACCTTGCGCGAAGGCCTATCGCGGTTCGGTCACCATCGCCAACGGACGTATTTCGGCGAGCAGCGAGCCGGGCGCCAGCGTCTCCGGGCTCATCGAGGACGACGGCACTGTCTCCTTGAGCTTCCGCGAGAACGGCCAAATCGCCAACGTCGGCGGCAAGATGGGCAACCGCCGCGGCCACGGTCCCTGGTCCTCGCCGACCGCCGAATGCGGCGGCTGGTGGACCGCCGAACGGCAAAGCTGATCGATTATTGCGCCGGTACTTGCGCCGGCGCGGAGCTCGCCGGCGTGGTCGCGCCTGGCGCCGGCGGCATGCCGGCCGCTGGGGCCGGCGCCGATGCGCCTGCCGGTCCGCTTCCGGCCTGCGGCAGCGGCTCGGCTGTGAC
>JASHUD010000136.1 GCA_030040215.1 Methylovirgula sp. | reverse complement strand
TTCTCCCCCTCAAAGCCAAATAGCTCCTCCGGCGCCAGATGAAATACGTTTTCTTCCGCCGGAAAACGTTTCTCGCGCACATCGCGGACATAGTTCGCCAGAGCCTTGCCGATCTCCCCCCCGATTTCCGCGTAACGCCGGTTATGGCGGAAATTCCCCCCGGCGACGCCGAGCAAATCGTTGACGACCAGCACTTGGCCGTCGGTCATGCGCCCGGCGCCGATGCCGATGGTCGGTGCGGCGATCGCTTTCGTGATGCGCGCCGCGACCTCCTCCGGGATCAGTTCGAGCACCAGCAAGGAAACGCCGGCCCGGTCGAGCGTTTGCGCATCGGCAAGCAATTGCGCGGCTTCCTCGTTGGAGCGGCCCTTCAGCCGCATTTCCGGGTGGTGCTGCGGCTCGAGGCCCAGATGGCCGGCGCAGGCGATGCCGGCCGCTTTCAAAGCCGCGGCGATCTCCGCACGCGGTCCCTCGAATTTCACCAAATCGGCGCCGGCCTCGACCAGATATTTGGCGTTTGCCACCGCCGCGGCCGGCGAATCGTAACTGTGGAAGGGCAGGTCGGCTAGGATCGGCGTCTCAGGGGCGCCGCGCCGCACGGCGCGGACGTGATGGGCGATATCGGCAAGCGTGACTTCTTTCTCGCTCGCATAGCCGAGCACGTTGGTGCCGACGCTGTCGCCCACGAGAATGATGTCGATTCCGGCCGCGGCCTCGGCCTTGGCGGTGGGATAATCGTAGCCGGTGAGCACGGCAATCGGTCTGCCCTGCCGTTTTTTCTCCAGAAATGTCGCTTTGCTCATGCCGGTCGAAAGCTCGTGCCGCGCTCTGTGAATCCTGGGGACAGCCCTACCCGGAGTCATGCCGCTTATCTATAGTGGCCGCCCGCGAACCTAAAGGCGCCGATGCGATTCCCCGCTTCCTTTCTCGATGAGCTCAAAGCAAGGCTGCCCGTCTCCGACGTCGTGCGCAAGCGCGTCAAACTGACGAAAGCCGGCCGCGAATGGCGCGGGCTTTCGCCGTTCAACGCCGAGCGTACGCCGTCTTTTTTCGTCAATGACCAGAAAATGGCATGGTTTGACCATTCCGCCGGCAAAAATGGCAATATCTTTGATTTTGTGATGGAAACCGAGGGCTTAAGCTTTCCCGAGGCGGTCGCGCGCCTGGCCGAGCAGGCCGGAGTTGCGTTGCCGCGCGTTTCGCCCGAGGCGGAGGCGCGCGAGAAGGAGCGCGCCAGCCTTTACGATGTGCTCGAGCTGGCGGCGAAGTATTTTGTGGGCGAGCTTGCCGGACGCGCTGGCGCAAAGACGCGCGATTATCTGGCGCAGCGCGGGTTGAAGCCCAATGTGCAGGCGGAATTCCGGCTGGGCTACGCGGGGCCGGAGAAATACGCGTTGCGCGATCATCTCGCCGGCAAAGGCGTCGGCGTCGCGGCGATGATCGAAGCGGGGCTGCTGATCCACGGCGAGGACATTGCCGTGCCCTACGATCGTTTCCGGGATCGCCTGATGTTTCCGATTGCCGACCGGCGCGGCCGCGTCATCGCGTTCGGCGGGCGCGCGCTCAGCGCCGAGGTGCAGCCCAAATATCTCAACTCGCCCGAAACGCCGCTCTTCCACAAAGGCGCGATTCTCTACAATCACGACAAGGCGCGCCAAGCCGCGCACGAGCGCGGCACGGTGATTGCCGTCGAAGGCTACGTCGATGCGATCTCGATGGTCGCCGCCGGCTTCCCGAACACGGTGGCGCCGCTCGGCACGGCACTGACGCCGGAGCAATGCGCGCTTTTGTGGAAGATGGCGGAGGAGCCGGTGCTCTGTTTCGACGGCGACCGCGCCGGCCGCAAGGCCGCCTATCGCGCCATCGACATGGCGCTGCCGCTGATCGGCGTCGGGCGGTCGTTGCGCTTCGCGCTGCTGCCCGACGGCCAGGACCCCGACGATCTCGCCCGCGGCGGGGGTTCCGCGGCGGTCGGCGAGGTGCTCGCGAGCGCTTTGCCGCTCGTCGATCTCATCTGGCAGCGCGAGAGCGAAGGGGAGCCGCTCACGACGCCGGAGCACCGCGCCGGGTTTGAACGCCGCCTTGCCAATCTCTGCGCCGAGATCCGCGATGAGACGTTGCGGCGCCATTACCAGGCCGAATTCCGCACCCGGCTCGCGGCGCTGTTCGCGCCGGCACAGCCCGCCTCCGGGCGCCCGCCGCAACAATTTCGGGGGCTGCGGCGCGGAGCGCGCGGCGAACCAGGACCGCAAACCTATCTTCTGCAGCCTTTGCAGATCGGGCCGAGCTTGGCGCGCTCGCCGTTGCTGCGCACCAAATCGACCGGAGTATCAGCTCGGGAAGCATTGATTCTGTTGATCTTTCTCAACCATCCGCAGCTTCTCGACGCCTACCACGAACCGCTTGCCGAACTCGATCTGCGCAGTTCGGACGCTCAGGCGCTGCGCCAGAAATTGCTCGACCTTTCCGCCGATCGGCACTGGGAAGCGGACGAGCTCGCGGCCGAGATCGAGCGCGCCGGCCTCGGCGCCGCCCGGCGCAAGCTCGAATCCCTCATCGGCCATGCGAGCCTTTGGACAGTGGCGCCCGAGGCCGCCGACAACGATGCCGAGGAATCTCTTAAACAGGCGCTGGCCTTGCACCGTAAGATGCGGGCCCTACATACGGAACTGGTCTTGGCGGAGGAGGCTTTGGCAGGGGACGCGAGCGAGATCAATCTCGCGCGGCTAAAGTCGGTCCAAGAGCAATTATCG
>JASHUD010000135.1 GCA_030040215.1 Methylovirgula sp. | reverse complement strand
TTCGTGGGCGTGCTCGGCGCGAACGGCGCGGGTAAGACGACGCTGATGCGCGCCATTCTCGGACTCGTGGCGCCCAGTCACGGCACGATCCGCGTGCTGGGACAGCCCGCAACGCGCGGCAATCCCTCCGTCGGCTATATGCCGCAAGTTCTGGGCGCCGCCCCGCAAGGGACCCGGTTGAGCGGTTGGGATTTCGTGGCCAGCGTCGCGAGCGGCCATCGGCTCGGCTTACCGATCCTCGGACACGAGACGCGGGCGGAAATCGGACGCGCCCTCGATCTTGTCGGCGCCGGCAAGCTCGCCCGCCGGCCGCTCGCCGAGGTCTCGGGCGGGGAACGGCAGCGTCTGCTGCTCGCCCAGACACTTATCGGCCGCCCGCAATTGCTTTTGCTCGACGAGCCGTTGATCAGCCTCGACCCGCGCCATCAGCAGGAAGTGGTCGAATTGGTGAAAGCGTTGCAAAACGAGCTTGGGATCACCGTTCTCTTCAGCGCCCATGAGATCAATCCGCTGCTCGGAGCGATCGACCAGGTGCTCTATCTCGGCAACGGACAAGCCGCGCTCGGCGCAATCGACGATGTGATCACCGCGCCGGTTCTCTCGCGCCTTTACGGCTCCGCGATCGACGTGATCCGCGTCCAGGGCCGGATCTTCGTCATGTCCGGCAGCCATGACGTCGAGCACGACGAACACCGGCACGAAGCCGGCCACGGACATGCGGCGCATGGAGAGCACGTTGGCCATATTTGAATACGACTTCATGCGCAACGCGTTTGCAGCGGCGACGATCGTCGCGCTTCTTTCCGGCAGCGTCGGCTATTTTCTTGTATTGCGCGGCCAGACATTTGCCGGTCATGCGTTGGCGCATGTGGGGTTTACGGGCGCGACCGGCGCCGTGCTGATCGGCATAGCGCCGCTCTGGGGTCTGGTGCTGATGACCATGGCCGCAGGCATTGCCATGGGTTTCTTCGGCGAGCGTCTGGCGCAGCGCGACGTGGCGATCGGTCTCGTGCTCGCCTTCGCGCTGGCGCTCGGCCTGCTGTTTCTGCATTTCTACACGGCGTTTGCGACACAAGCGACGACGCTTCTGTTCGGCAACGTGCTGGCGGTCGACGTTTCGACGGTCTATACGCTGCTCGGCCTCGGCGCCGTGAGCCTCGCGATGCTCGCCATTATCTCGCGGCCGCTTCTCTTTGCGAGCCTGCAACCGGAGCTTGCCGAAGCGAAGGGCGTGTCGTTGCGCGTCTATGGCGTGCTGTTTCTGGCGATCGTCGCGCTGACGACCGCCGAATGCGCGCAGATCGTCGGCGTGCTGCTGGTCTTCGCGCTGATGATCGGGCCGGCCGCGGCGGCACAACAGTGGACAAGCGCCGTGACCACCGGCGTCCTGCTCTCGGCCGGCTTGGCGCTCGTCGAAGCCTGGGGCGGCATCACGCTCGCTTTTTATACGGATTGGCCGAGCAGTTTTTGGATCACGGCATTGAGCGTCGCAGTTTATCTTCTTGCGGTGCTGCCGCGGCGCCCGCGGGTCTTACAGCCCGTCTAAGCTTCCCGGCGCTTATTGGTTTGGCGTGGTCAGGGCCGAGAAGCCCTGCTTGAGCATTGCCGCCGCCCCGCTGAAAGCATTGTTGTTTTGCGCGGGCGCTTGCGCCTGCTGCGCGGGCTGCGAAGTCGCATCGGGCGGCGCGGCGTTTGTTTGCTGCGCCATGTCGGACGTTTGCGCCTGTTTGCGCAGCGGCGGGGTCGCATCCGATCCGCCGGTAGCCCCGACGGAAGCATCCGTCGAATCTTGCGCGGCCCGCATAGATCGCGGCTGTGTCTGCTCGTAGAACGCGCTGTTGTCGGTCATGGCCGGCTCGGTCGCCTGCTCTTGGGCAGGGGGTTGGGCAGTTGCCTGTGCGGGCGCCGGCGGGTTCGACTGCGGCGTGCCAAACAGATGGTGCAAGATCGAATTGTCGGAGGCGGCCGGCTGCGGCGCAGGCGATGGCGCAGCGGCAGGCTGCGAGCCGACGTCGGCCTGGCCGGCATCGGGCTTATCGGCATTCTCCGACGCGGCGCGCGCTTCGCGCAACGCCGCCGCTCTCTTCTCTTCCGCCTTGGCTTCGGCGAGATCCTTTGCCTCGGCGGCTTTCAGTTGGGCCGGGGTCGGCGTTTTGTGTTTGGCGTTGATGGCAACGTCGATCGGACCCTCGGCGAGCGCCTCGGGTCGGCTTACGTCGCCGTGCAGCGAGGCAAAATGTGGGTTCTGTCCGCCATCGGCATAGACCGTGTGGACCGGCTTCACGCCTTCCGCGACAAGTTCGGCGATCTTCGCATCGTCGCGTTTTTGCTTCGCCGCGACTTCGGCTTCCACCATCGGGTCGCGCTTCAGCTCAGGGCAGGCGCCGGTCGGATCCAACTCTCCGCCGTTCACCGGTTCGGCGTTGAAAACATAATGACCTCCGCAGACTCCGACCGCGACCTCCTGTCGGGTAGCTTCAAAATTGTCGCTGCCGGTCTTCAGCTCCTTCCAAAAAGCGATGTTCGGATCGAGCCGGTATTTGGCAAAGTTCTCGGGAGTCATATGGAACGGCAGAGATTGCATCTGGATTTCGCGTTGCCCCCCGGCGAAAGCCTCGCGCGCGACAGCGTAAATCTCGGCGATCTGCTCGTCGGTCATCGAAAAACAGCCGGCCGAAGAACAGGCGCCATGCACCATGATCGATTCGCCGGTAGCGCCGTGGGCGCGGTCGTAAGCGTTGGGATAGCCGACGTTGAAGGAGAGATAATACTCGGAATTGGGGTTCATCTGTGCAGGCGTGATCCAATAAAACCCCTCGGGCACCTGCCGATCGCCTTCATGGTGCTTCGGGCCGAGCTGGCCGGACCAACGGCACATCGGATAGGTCTTCAGCAATGCGTATCGCCCATCCGACCGCATTTTCCAGATTTCGAACTCGGCTTCCTTCTTGTAGGTGCGGATAAGCATCGGCGCCGCGGGCGTGGTCCCTTTTTCCTGCATGAGCGCCAGCATTTGCGGCGAAAGCGGCTGCTCGGCGCGGCTGGTGAGGATATGGTCGGGTTCTTCGCTGCAGCCGGCGAGCAACACTGCGACTAGCGCCGAAGCGACGAACGCACCGATACGGGCTGCGAGATCGGTCCTGGCGAACATTGGCTCGGCTCTTTGATCCGGTCCTAAAAGTGAACCCAATCAACTATATAAGCGTTATCCTTATCCACCCGTTACTGCAACCCTGCCGGCCCCCCGCTAGGTTAACGAAATTCGGCCGGGAATGCACCTGCGGCGCCGCGAAGCCGTTATTCTTTTTCCTTGCGGTCGCGGAGCTTGGCGAACACGGAATCGACGTCGAGGGCGGCCTCCTGTTCGACCGGGGCCGGCGGGGTTCCGAAGACTTCCGCATCGGCGGTCTCTTCGTTGCGATGCGCCGTGGTCACCTCGGCGGGGACCAGCGTCTGGCTGCGGTCTTCCTCGACGGGCATGCGCTCCTTGGCGGCGCGATTGACTTCGAAATCGAGGTCCATTTGCGAGCAGAGCCCGAGCGTCACCGGGTCCATCGGCGTCAGGGCCTGCGAATTCCAGTGCGTCCGGTTGCGGATCGCTTGCAGCGTCGTTTTCGTCGTGCCGACGAGCCGCATGATTTGGGCGTCCTTCAGTTCCGGATGGTTGCGGACCAACCAAAGGATCGCATTCGGCCGATCTTGGCGGCGCGATAGCGGCGTATAGCGGGGGCCGCGCGGCCGCTTCGCCTCGGGCAGGCGCACCTTGGGCTGCGCAAGCTGAAGCTGGTGATCGGGATCCTTCTCGGCCGCGGCGATCTCTTCGCGCGTCAGCTGCCCGGAGGTGATCGGATCATGGCCCTTGATGCCGGCTGCGACTTCCCCGTCGGCAATGCCCTTCACTTCGAGCGGATGCAGCTTACAGAAATTGGCGATCTGCTCGAAGCTGAGCGAGGTATTCTCGACCAGCCAGACCGCGGTCGCCTTGGGCATGAGAGGCGTGTTGTCCATTTTATTCTCCTTTGCCCGCCAAGCCGAGCGCCGCTTGCTGTGCCCCAACCGGAGCCGGCCGCGCAACCTATATCTATGACGGGAAACGGAAATATATCTAGGAAAGCATGACACCGAATGCAACGCGCCGCCCCCGCCCGCCGCCGCCTGGGATGCATTCGGAAACGCCGTCGAAATTTGCCGAGGAATTTCTACCGCCCGGAGCTAAAATGAGATTTCCGGCTTTTCGGTGTCGAGGAAGACCATGAGCAAGGATGAAGAGGATATCTTTGCGCCGCGCCCGGCGCCCACGATCCACGTAATTGGACAGCAGCTCGACGAACTCTCGGTCGAAGAACTCGGCGAGCGTATCGCGGCGTTGCGCAAGGAGATCGAGCGGCTCGAACGCGCCCGCCAGGCCAAGGAAGCCAGCCGCGCCACCGCCGCCGCGTTTTTCAAGACAGCCTCGTGAAGCGGGTCGGCGCGGCTCGGCCGGTTCGGCAACTTTTCATTAAACTTTGTCGTTTATTAAGGAATTGTGCCGGCGCGAGCCGGCCGAGCCGAGAAATTTCCGCCTCGGTCTCACACCTCCCCAACATCAACTTAAAGAGCCGCTTTTGCGGCTCTTTCTTTGGGCGGCCAGCCTCGGCTTCGCGCGCCGGGCCCCCGTTAACCTTTCGGAGATCTTAATGCCCCTTGCCCGAAGAATGGGTTAGGATGGCACAGGCAGGCGTTCCCGCCTGGCTTTGTACGAGCGTATTCGAATGAACGAGTTGCGTAATCAGGGGGCCGTCTCCTTCGTCGATCGGCTGGCGATGTCCGCCTCGTTCCAGTCGCTGTTCCACGAAGGCATGGCGCTGGTCGAGGAAACCGCGGTCTATCTCGACGGCGCCGGACGCGAGGAAGCCAAACGGCTGTCGCGCATCGTCGCCCTCGCCTACGCCACGGAAAGCATGCGCCTTACGACCCGGCTGATGCAGATCGCCTCCTGGCTGCTGCTGCAGCGTGCGGTCAACGAAGGGGAATTGACGCAAGGCGAGGCGGCGACCGAAAAACGCAAGGTTCGCCTCACCGAACAGCCGATTTCAAGCGGTCCCGACGTTTTCGAGAAATTGCCGCCGCGGCTTGTTGCGATCATCGAGCGGTCGCTGCGTCTCCAGGCCCGCATTCTCCACCTCGACCGGCTGCTCCATCCGGCCGGCGAACCGGCTGCGCAGGCGCGCCCCGTGCGGCCGCTCGAACCGCAGCTCGAATTGCTGCGTGCCGCTTTCGCCTTGGGCGAGTGAGCGCCGAACGCGCTATTTCTTGGCAAGCCCGAGATTGCCGAACCGCGAAGTGAAGCGGGTCAGCCGGCCGCCGCGATCGACGAGATGTTGCGATCCGCCGGTCCAGGCCGGATGCGTCTTCGGATCGATATCGAGATGCAGAGTCGCACCTTGCTGGCCATAGGTCGAACGCGTCAGGTATTCGCTGCCGTCGGTCATGACGACTTTGATGAAGTGATAATCGGGATGGCCTTCGGATTTCATCGATCGACTTTCACTCGGGTGCTTGCCCAGCGCCGCAAGTATAGGGGCGCCACGACGGCGCCCCTATAGACCGTTCGGACCGGCCCGACAAGCCGGTCAAGATTACTCCGCCGCAACCTTCTTGCCGTGGAACTGCGCGGCTTCGGTCGAGCCGGCAAGCGCCGTCGTCGAAGCCTTGCCGCCCGAAAGCACCTCGGCCACGGCGTCGAAATAGCCGGTGCCCACCTCGCGTTGATGGCGGGTCGCCGAATAGCCGTGCTTCTCGGCGGCGAACTCGGCGTCCTGCACCTCGCAATAGGCGGTCATGCCGCGATCGCGATAGTCGTTGGCGAGATTGAACATCGACAGATTGAGAACGTGGAAGCCGGCCAGCGTGACGAACTGGAACTTGTAGCCCATGGCGCCAAGCTCGCGCTGGAATTTCTCGATCGTCGCCTGATCGAGCTTTGCCCGCCAATTGAACGAGGGCGAGCAATTATAGGCCATCAGCTTGCCCGGATATTTCTTGTGCACCCCCTCGGCGAACTTGCGCGCATCCTCGAGATTGGGATGCGAGGTCTCCCACCAGAGAATGTCGGCGAGTTCCGCATAGGCGAGGCCGCGGGCGATGCAGTGATCGACGCCGGCCTTGACGCGGAAGAAGCCTTCCGGCGTGCGGCTATCGCGTTCGATGAAGGCGCGGTCGCGCTCGTCGACGTCGGAAGTGATGAGTTTCGCCGACTCCGCGTCGGTGCGCGCCACGATGAGCGTCGGCACGCCGCAGGTATCGGCGGCGAGCCGCGCCGCGGCGAGACTGCGCTCATGCTGTGCCGTCGGAATCAGCACCTTGCCGCCCATATGGCCGCACTTCTTCTCGGAGGCGAGCTGGTCTTCGAAATGCACCGCGGCCACGCCCGAGTCGATATAGGCCTTCATGATCTCGAACACGTTGAGCGCGCCGCCAAAGCCCGCTTCGGCATCGGCGAAGATCGGCGCGAACCAATCGCGCGTGACTTTGCCTTCGGCGGTCTCGATCTCATCGGCACGCTTCAGCGCACGATTGATGCGGCGCGCGAGTTCGGGACCTGAATTGGACGGATAGAGCGACTGATCCGGATACATCTCGCCGGTGACGTTGGCGTCGGCGGCAACCTGCCAGCCCGAAAGATAGATCGCGTCGAGACCGGCGCGGACCTGCTGCACCGCCTGATTGCCGGTCAACGCGCCGAGCGCAGCGACGTAGGGTTTTTCGTGAAGGAGCTTCCAGAGCTTGTTGGCGCCCCGTTCGGCGAGCGTATGGGCGATCGGGAAGGAGCCGCGCAGCCGACGAACGTCGGCGGGCGTATAGGGACGGCGGATGCCATCGAAGCGGCCCTTCGGCGCGGGAACCAGCTCTTCGAAACTCGCAGCATTGGTCATTGGATTTCTCCGGACGCGATTGCAGACATGGCGTTGACATAGATTGACAAGGGCCGGGAGCAAAGCTCCTGGCACGCTTTGTTTAACTAGCAAATGCGTCCCTTCCGCAACCCTTGGATTTGGTAAAATCGGGTTGTCTTGTAAAGACAACACTATGTAGATTGTAATTGTGTAAAGAAGTTTACTCTGCTAGAGGTGTCCAATGACCCTCGCTTCCCAGTCCACCTCCCGCAAGATCTTCGCCGGTGCGCGCTTGAAAAGGCTGCGGCGCGAACGCCAAGCGACGCAGGCGCGCATGGCCGAAGAACTCGATGTTTCGGCAAGTTATCTCAACCTGATGGAGCGCAACCAGCGGCCCATCACCGTCCAAGTTCTGATCCGGCTCGCCGACGTCTATGGCGTCGATCCGCGCGAATTCATGGAAGGCGACGCCAATCAAACGATCGGCGAGATCGAACAGCTGCTCACCGATCCGCTGTTGCGCGATGCCGGCGTGCCGCGCACCGAAGTGCAGGATGCCGCCGAACATGCGCCGACGCTGCTCGCCGCCATGCAGCGGATTTATCGCGCTTATGTCGCGGCCCGCGAGGCGAGCGAAGCGGGCTTGCGCGCCGATCCCGACCGTACCGAGGCGATTCTCCGGGAAAACCCGATCGATCAAGTGCGCGCCATTCTCAATACGCAGCGCAACCATTTCGCCGAGCTCGATCAGGCCGCCGAAACCGTCGCCTCCGATCTGGCGCTCGCCGGCCACGAGCTGTTCTTTGCGATTTCCGAACATTTGCGCGCCAAACACGGGATCCGCGTGCGCGTTCTGCCCGTCGAAGTCATGGGCGAGCGGCTTCGCTGGTACGATCATCATCGCCGCCAATTGATGATCTCGGAAGTGCTTTCCCCGCCGAGCCGCACCTTCCAAGCGGCCTACCAGCTTGCCTTCGCCGAATTCGATCCGTTGTTGAGCGATCTGACCTTGCGGCTCGAGCCCGGCGACGAGCTCGGGCGCCGGCTGCTGCGCGTCACGCTCGGCAATTATTTCGCCGCCGCCTTGATGATGCCGTACGGCAAATTCCACGAGGCGGCGGAACTCTCGGGCTACGACATCGAATTGCTCGGCGCGCGTTTCGGGGCGAGCTACGAGCAGGTCGCGCACCGCCTGACCACGCTGGCGCGCCCCACGGCGCGCGGCATTCCGTTCTTTCTCCTGCGCGTCGACGGCGCCGGCAACGTCTCGAAACGATTCTCTTCGGGCCGGTTTCCGTTCGCCAATTCGGGCGGCACGTGTCCGCTCTGGAACATCCACAACGCTTTTCGTGAGCCGGGACGCATCCTGACGCAAGTCGTCGAACTCACCGACGGCTCGCGCTGGTTCTCGATCGCCCGCACCGTGAGCCCGTCGGTCACGCCATACGGCGCGATCGAGCCGCATTTCGCGATCGGCATCGGCTGCGAAATGAAATACGCGAACCGGCTGATCTACGCCAAGCGCCTCGATCTCGCCAACGTGGAAGCAACGCCGATCGGCATCAATTGCCGGCTCTGCGAACGCCCCGCCTGCCCGCAGCGCGCCGCGCCGCCGGTGCTGCGTCCGCTCTCTGTCGACGAGCAGATGCGTGCGGTCTCGCCGTTTATGTTCAAGGAGCTTTAGACGACGTTCATTTCCACTTTCCCGGCCGAAACGAAGTTTCGAGCCGGGATCCAGGGCGAGCGCTTCTTTCTTCAAAGACTATGCCTTCGCTCTGGACCCCGGATCGCATTTGCTTCGCTCACGCGTCCGGGGAAGCAGACGTTGCAACCGGCGTGAGCGTATTCGCCCCCACTTTCCCGGCCGAAACGAAGTTTCGAGCCGGGATCCAGACGCCGAAGCTACTCCCTTCGAAGAGTACACCTTGTTTCCTGGACCCCGGATCGCATTCGCTCCGCTCATGCATCCGAGGAAGCGGTGCCGATCGCATCGATCTGCGCGTTGAGGCTCAAGAGGACCATCGCCAGTTCTTCGGGCCCGATGGCCGACCAATGCATGGTGCGCAACGAGATGCTGCGCCCGGATTGGAACGCCAGCAGGCTCGAAATCAGCAACAACGCTTGAATGCGGGCGGCGGGGTCGCTCTCGGGACTGCCTTGGATGCGGGCGATCAGGCGCGCCGTGCTTTCGACGCCCGGCCGCCAAAGGCTCTCGTACAGAATCTCAAACGCCGGGCCGGGATCGCGCAATTCCCTGGCGACGAACTGCGCCCAGCGCTCGGTTTCCTTGGAGCC
>JASHUD010000134.1 GCA_030040215.1 Methylovirgula sp. | reverse complement strand
GACCTCACGCAAGCGGCGCGCGAAGGCAAGCTCGATCCGGTGATCGGCCGCGACGAAGAGATCCGCCGCACCATCCAGGTGCTGTCGCGGCGCACCAAGAACAATCCGGTGCTGATCGGCGAGCCCGGCGTCGGCAAAACCGCCATCGTCGAGGGCTTGGCGCTGCGCATCGTCAACGGCGACGTGCCCGACAGCCTGCACGACAAGAAATTGCTCGCGCTCGACATGGGCGCGATGATCGCCGGCGCCAAATACCGCGGCGAGTTCGAGGAGCGGCTCAAGGCCGTGCTGCAGGAGGTGACGGGGGCGGCGGGCGCCTACATTCTCTTTATCGACGAGATGCACACCATTATCGGCGCCGGCAAAGCCGACGGCGCCATGGACGCCTCGAACCTGCTCAAGCCGGCGCTCGCCCGCGGCGAATTGCATTGCATCGGCGCCACCACGCTCGACGAATACAAGAAGCACGTCGAGAAGGACGCGGCGCTCGCCCGGCGCTTCCAGCCGGTCTATATCGAGGAGCCGAGCGTCGAGGACACGATCTCGATCCTGCGCGGGCTCAAGGACAAGTACGAGGCGCATCACGGCGTGCGCATCACCGACGGCGCGCTGGTCGCGGCGGCGACGCTGTCGCACCGCTACATCACCGACCGCTTCCTGCCCGACAAGGCGATCGACCTCGTCGATGAAGCCGCGGCGCGGCTGAAGATGCAGGTCGATTCCAAGCCCGAGGAGCTTGATTCGATCGATCGCGAGATCATCAGGCTCAAGATCGAACAGGAGGCGTTGAAGAAGGAGCACGATCCGGGCTCGCGCGCGCGGCTCTCCGGGCTCGAAACCGAGCTTGCGGCGCTGGAGAAACAGTCCGCCGATCTGACCGCGCGCTGGAAGTCGGAGAAGGAGAAGCTCAGCGACGCGCAGAAACTCAAGAACGAGCTTGACCAGTTGCGCGTCGAACTCGCCAATGCGCAGCGGCGCGGCGAGTACCAGCGCGCCGGCGAGATTTCCTACGGCCGCATTCCCGAGATCGAGAAGCGGCTCAAGGCGATGGAGGCGAGCGACGGCCGCAGCGCGATGGTCGAGGAGGCGGTCACCGCCAATCACATCGCGCAAGTGGTCTCGCGGTGGACCGGCATCCCGGTCGACCGCATGCTCGAAGGGGAAAAGGAGAAGCTGCTGCGCATGGAGGAGCAGATCGGCAAGCGCGTGGTCGGTCAGGCCGACGCGGTCAAGGCGGTCTCGACCGCGGTGCGCCGGGCGCGCGCCGGCCTGCAGGATCCGAATCGGCCGATCGGCTCGTTCATGTTTCTCGGTCCGACCGGCGTCGGCAAGACCGAACTCACCAAGGCGCTCGCCGAATTCCTGTTCGACGACGAGTCGGCGCTCATCCGCATCGACATGTCTGAATATATGGAGAAGCACGCGGTCGCGCGTCTGATCGGCGCGCCGCCCGGCTATGTCGGCTACGAGGAAGGCGGCGCGCTCACCGAAGCGGTGCGCCGGCGGCCTTATCAGGTGGTGCTGTTCGACGAGATCGAGAAGGCCCATCCCGACGTGTTCAACGTGCTGTTGCAGGTGCTCGACGAGGGCCGCCTCACCGACGGCCAGGGCCGCACGGTTGATTTCCGCAACACGCTGATCGTGATGACGTCGAATCTCGGCGCCGAGCTTCTGGTCAGCCAGCCGGAAGGCCAGGATACGCACGCGATCCGCGATCAGGTGATGGCGATCGTGCGCGCGAGCTTTAGGCCGGAATTCCTCAATCGGGTGGACGAAATCATCCTGTTTCACCGATTGCAGAAATCGGAAATGACGCGCATCGTCGATATCCAGATGGCGCGGCTCGCCCGGCTTCTGGAAGAGCGCAAGATCGCGATCAAGCTCGAACCGGCGGCGCGCGATTGGCTTGCCGAGAAGGGCTGGGACCCCGGCTATGGCGCGCGTCCACTCAAGCGCGTGATCCAGAAATCGGTGCAGGATCCGCTCGCCGAGCTGATCCTCGCCGGCAAGATCAAGGACGGCGAGAAGGTCGTGATCTCCGCCAGCAAGCAGGGGCTCAAGTTCAACGGCGTGCTGGCGGAGGCGGCGTAGCGGCGGTTTCGTTGATGCGCTCGCGCACGTGCTCGACGAAATAGCGCGCTACCGATTTCGGCAATCCGGGGATCATCAGCGGGTTAAGTCCGCCGCTGCTCTCGACGCTGATCCTGTCCCAGAACAAGCCGCGAATGTGGATGACTTCGGCAATATGCGACAGCGGCAGATGCTCGTCGGTGCGCTCCCACGGCGTGAGCCAAAATCTGACGATGGCGGTCGAAACGCCGACGCGGTCGGCGACCATGCGGGCCGGGAAAATGAACCGCGTGAAATTGAAATGAAACAGCGCCCAAAATCGGCTCGATCGCGCCTCAAGGCGATCGGCGAAGTTTGCAGCCTCAATCACGAAGACCCCCGCTCACGGCGTCATTGTGCGGCGCGCAATGTCGAAGCAATCTTGGAGGGCTCGCGGCGCACTATTGGACTGCTTCGTCGCTTTGCTCCACGCGATGACGACAGCACCCAATGTTTTAGCGCATCTCGGCGACGCGCGCAGGCCGGTGTGCCAGCAGCGTGTCGAGCTGCTCGCGCTCCTTCTCGAATTGAGCGAGAGCGACGCCGTCAAGGACCCGGCCGCGCGGCAGCTTGACCTTCATCGGATCGACGAAGTGGCCGTTGATGAGGATTTCGAAATGCACGTGCGAGCCGGTCGAAAGGCCGGTCGAGCCGACAAATCCGATGATTTGGCCCTGCCGCACGCGGCTGCCGACGTTGAGCCCGCGCGCGAAGGCGGTCATGTGGCCATAGGCGGTCTCATAGCCGTTGGCGTGGCGGATGCGCACATATTTGCCGTAGCCGCCCTTCAGTCCGATCTCTTCGATGACGCCGTTGCCGGCGGCAAAGATCGGCGTGCCGAAGGGCGCCGCCCAATCGACGCCGGTATGCATTTTCAGGTAGTGCAGGAGCGGATGGTAGCGTTCGCCGAACCCGGAACGCATGATGCCGATCGGCACCGGCTTGCGCACGAGGAATTTCTTCGCGCTCTTTCCCGTCTCATCATAGTAGTCGTAGGCGCCGTCGTCCGTCGTCTGAAAGCGGTAATATTTCTTGGTCTCGCCGCCGACGTTGAGCGAGGCGTAGCGCACATCGTGCCTGCCCTCTCCGGTCTCGTCGTCGGCATAGAGTACATCGAAGGAATCGCCCGGCTGCACCCGGCGCTGGAAATCGACGTCGTACGCATAGATGCGGATAAATTCCTCGATCACCGATTTCGGGACGTTGTTGCGCAGCGCGGTCTCGTACAGGCTCTGATAGAGCCGCACGCCGCTGCCGTCATCATCGCCGCTGTCGTCGTCGCCGGCTTCGGCAACGTCGGTATCGACGTTGCCGATGTCAACCGGGACATATTGGCCGTTATCGGAGAGTGCGGCCGCCGCCTCGATCGCGCTGTCGTCGGCGACGATGACGCGCAGTGGCTGCATATGCCCGAGGCCGGCCGCGGCCATGAGCACACGCAACTTCTGGCCTTCCTTCAACCCGTCTTCGCGCGCCACCGGTCCGAGCACGGCATTGATCGCCCTGATCTCGTCGGGCGCCGCGCCGAGTTCGCGCAGAATCGATCCGACCGTATCACCCTTTTTGGCGAGGATGACGCGCTCGCTCGGCTCGCTGCCGCTGCTCGTCGTTTTCGGCAGCAGCGTTATGTTTTCCGGGACCACGCGTGCCGCGAACCCCGCATATGGATCGGTGTCGCCCTCGGCGGCGTAGCTCAGCTTGAGGCTCGTGGCCGTCGGGTCGGCATTTGCGAGTAACGGTGAGTTCGTTCTGGCGGCGCTGGCGACATCGCGTACGCGCGCGATGACCTCGTCGGGCGGCAACAGCGTCGACGGCTTCACCTTGGCCAACAGCGAATTGAGGTCGCAGACCGCCGGCGTCACCTTGGCCTTGCCGCCGGCCGCCGCGAGATCGCAGGTGACGAAGGAGACCTCGGCGTCCGGCTCCGCCGCCGGCGTATCGTCGGCATCCGCCACGCCTTCGGTCAGGAGCTTTTGCGGATTGAAGGGGGGAATATCCGCGGAGAGCTCCGAACCCGACAGCGAAAGATTTCCGGCAACACGTACATAGGGAAGCATGCGAACGAGTTCGCGCTCGCGCACCCGCGTGCTCGACGGCACGCGCAGGACTTGGCGCGTGACGCTCGGTTCGCTCACCGCCGCAAGGCGATCGGTCTTGTGAAACCCGCTCAAGCGCTCGCCGATGCTGGTCAGGGCTCCGCGCAGTGCCGTCTCGACGCGTTCCGGCGCCGCGGCGAAAGTGGTTTCGCCGTCGAGAGAAGCAAAAACGGCGCCGCCCATAAGCGCGGCGCCGCATAGTCCCGTCAGTATCGTGCCGGTAAACCACTGGACGGAGAGTCGGCGCCGGTCGATGAGACCGCCGCTGCCTCCGTCGATCAAAAGCGGCGGCTCATTGCCGAGATCGACGGACCCGGTATCGAGCCTCCGATTTGCGCCGCGCAGCCTACCTTGGTCCAAGACCACCGTCCCCTGCACTCGCGATCGCATTGAAGCGTGCCGCACTTTGCAGCGCCGCCGCGGCGCCGAATACGGCACGACGTCCGCCAACAAGTCTCCGCGTTCGACGCCTCGACCGGCCCGAGCGGACCTCAAAGCTGGGCGCCGTGCGGGCCGCGCCTCTTGAGATCCCGGCAACACGAGCCGAGCGTCAACGCCGATAGCTTAACCGATGCCGCTGTTTCCCCCGCGTTGCGACAACCCCACAGAACTCCGTAGAGAACGGCGGAGGAATGTGGCCGCAGTGCGGCGCAAGATGCCACAAACGCCGAATCTGCAAGCTTCAGTGTCGGCTTGGGTCCCTATTGCGATGGTGCAGAACCGGCAAAAATTGCCGCTTTGCCGACGATCCACAGCGGCCGATTCGGCCGCCGAGACGTTGACAATGCTTGCACTCGAAGCCTATATAAACACTCTTGGCGCGCCGCCGCTGCTTCGGCGCGATGGCGTGTGCGAAGCCCCTCACTGTTTACGCGGTGAACGAGCATCCGGCCATGATCCTATGGCCATGTCGGATGTGCGGGGCTGCGGCGGCTCCGGCGCCCGCTGGAGACGGAACCATACGGTTCCGGGTTGTTTGAGACGTGAATCGGAAGAAAGAGAAACGCGGACGGCGGAGTCCTTGCGTGCCGCGTCCCGGCGTCGGAGCTTGTCTCCGGCGCAAGGCGCGGCTGGAAGAGACTTCGGCGGTCGACGTTTCAGGTCAACACTATGGTCGCTTGGGCGAGCAATCGCTTAAGCGGTCCAAAGTGGGACCTCGTCAACGGCGATGCGCAGGCATCGTCGCGCGAAACGTGATCGGCCGGGAAAAGTTCTCATCCAACTTGAGAGTTTGATCCTGGCTCAGAGCGAACGCTGGCGGCAGGCCTAACACATGCAAGTCGAGCGGCCGTAGCAATACGGCAGCGGCAGACGGGAGAGTAACACGTGGGAACGTGCCCTTCAGTTCGGAACAACCCAGGGAAACTTGGGCTAATACCGGATACGCCCGCAAGGGGAAAGATTTATCGCTGAAGGATCGGCCCGCGTCTGATTAGCTAGTTGGTGAGGTAACGGCTCACCAAGGCGACGATCAGTAGCTGGTCTGAGAGGATGATCAGCCTCACTGGGACTGAGACACGGCCCAGACTCCTACGGGAGGCAGCAGTGGGGAATATTGGACAATGGGCGCAAGCCTGATCCAGCCATGCCGCGTGGGTGATGAAGGCCCTAGGGTTGTAAAGCCCTTTCGGCGGGGAAGATAATGACGGTACCCGCAGAAGAAGCCCCGGCTAACTTCGTGCCAGCAGCCGCGGTAATACGAAGGGGGCTAGCGTTGCTCGGAATCACTGGGCGTAAAGCGCAC
>JASHUD010000133.1 GCA_030040215.1 Methylovirgula sp. | reverse complement strand
CGCCCAAGAAGGCGTCGCCGGAGCGTTGATAGAGCTGGCACGAGAGGCGGCGTACGCCGTCTTTTCCCTCGGAGACATGGAACTGAAAAAGGCAATGGCAGGGCGCCAGCCGCATGGCCGGCAGATCGGCTGGATTCCACGCGGTCACGATCAGCCGCCGCGAGAACGGGTCGCGTTTCAGTGCCTCGATCACGTTGCTGATTTGGTCGATCGTCTTGCCGTCGCGGGCCGGCCAAGCCCGCCATTGCTTGCCGTAGATCGGTCCAAGTTCGCCGTTCGCGTCCGCCCACTCGTCCCAGATCGTGACGCCGTGTTCGCGGAGATAGGCGACGTCGGTGTCACCCGTCAGGAACCACAGCAGTTCATAGACAATAGACTTCACGTGCAGCTTCTTGGTCGTGACCAGCGGAAAGCCGTCGGCGAGCGGAAACCGCATTTGATGTCCGAAGATCGACAGCGTGCCGGTGCCGGTCCGGTCGGCCTTTTTCTCGCCGCTGGCGAGGATCGTTTCGAGAAGATCGAGATAGGGCCGCATGCGCTCAACCGATGTTCAGCGCCGCGGCGCAGAAGGCAATGAAATTGTTGACGGCATGAAAGAGCATCGAGGCCTTCACGCTTTGGGTGCGCTCGCGGATCGCGGCAAGCGCGATGCCAACCGGGAAAACCGCCAGCGCGTAAAGATGCGTATCCTCATAGTGCGCCGCCCCGAACAGCGCCGCACTCGCGAGCATCGCCGGCCAGATGCCGAAACTAAAGCGCAGACTCGTATAGATCCAGCCGCGAAACAACAATTCTTCGGTGATCGGCGCGAAGCCGGCGGCGAGGACGAACAGCAGCAGCCGGTCGGTTCGGTTCGCCGGCAGCGTGAACCAGGATTGGGATTGCGGGTAAAGATAGCCCAGCAGAGCGGTTGCCGCGAAACTGTAGAGGAGCGCTCCCGCGGCAATTGCCCAGAGCAATCTGTCGTCGAGGCGCCAGAGCGTCGTCCCGTAGCCGACGATTTGCCGCCAGCTCGCGCGGCCGCGCCAGCGCGCCAAAGCCAGGACCGCCACGGCGACGGCGAAATAGGCGGCGAGCGCAATCAAAAGCACGAGGCGCAGTGGGCCGGTTGCTTCGCCTTTTTGCGGCGTGGTGGCATCCAAAAGAAAACCGCGCAGCCAAGGCCAGCCAAGCGCGAGGTCGGCGGCGAGCGCCGCCACCGCGACGATCGCCGCCGTGATGACGAGCGCGATTCCGAGGATGGCGACGAGGCTCACGCAAAGACCGAGCAGTCCATAAGGCTGGCGAGTCGAAGGCATAGGGCTCCGCAGGCGGAAGAACCGGCGTGGTGAAGTAGGCGGTCGCAGGGAGCGATCGCATCGATTGACCGGTGGTGGAAGACGGGATTGCTTAACGTCCACCGGCGAAACGGCTCTTTCTAATCGGCGCCGCTTTGCCTATATTGAAAGCGCTGCCTTGCGCAGCTATGGCGATAAACGGCATCGCAATAAGCTCTTCGGACCCGGGGGCGGTACCCGGCGCCTCCACCAAAGCCCGCGCACGGCACGGGTTCTGGCGGGGGCGAAATAGGTTCGACGGGGAGTGTAAAGGGTGTTCTTTCGCTCGGCATGGTTCCGCCGTCATCGGGCCGAATCTATAGTTGCCAACGACAACTATGCTCCGGTGGCCGTTGCCGCGTAATGCGGTAAAGGTACCGATTCAAAGCCCTTGGGGTTAGCACTTCAAGGCGGGGTTCGGAGGCACCTGGCAACAGAAGCCTCCACTTCGATGTGCCCGCCTCGGATGGTGGAATGGCCAGCGACCTCATCCGCTACGACCTTCTGGTGCAGGATGCTCTGCGGGCGGTCATGCGCAAGGTTCTCTCCGACGTGGCCCGCGAAGGCCTTCCCGGCGAGCATCATTTTTTCATCACCTTCAAGACGCGCGCTCCCGGCGTTCGCCTGTCGAATCGCATGCGCGAACAATATCCCACGGAAATGAAGATCGTTCTTCAGCATCAGTTCTGGGACCTGACGGTCGGCGACCAGGCGTTTGAAGTGGGCCTTTCCTTTAATGGCAAGAGCGAAGTCCTGCTCATTCCGTTCGATGCGGTGAGCGGATTTTTCGATCCCTCCGTGGAATTCGGATTGAAGTTCGAGCTGGCTGGCGAAGCCGCGGAACCCGCTCCGGAAGCATTGCCGCAAGTCGCCGCTCATCCGCCGGGGCGCGCCAAACCGAAGCCGCGCGGCAGCGGCAGCGAGCCCGCCGAAATCGGTCCCGCCGCGGCGAAGGACGAAGCCGCAAAGCCCGCAAAAAGCGCCGCGCCGATCCCTATCGAGCAGGGCAAGGTCATTTCGATCGAAACCTTTCGGAAGAAGCCATGACGCTCGTCAATTTGCGGCGCGCCCGCAAGGCGAAAGCTCGTGCGGCGGCCGAAGCGCAAGCGGCGGAAAATCGCCTGCGCTTTGGCGCGTCGAATGCCGAGCGAAAGCGCGCCGCCGCCAGCGCGGAACTTGAGCGCCGTCGCCTCGATGCGCAGCGGCGCGATACGGACGGCCGGGATGAGCCGTGAAGCGCGGTCGGCGCCGCGCTCGGCCGCAATCGATAAACATTCGCTGACGATCGCCGGGCACCGGACGAGCATTTCGCTGGAGCGGGCGTTTTGGGAGGATCTCCGCGAGATCGCGGCGCGCGGCGGCTGCTCCGTTGCGGCACTCATCGCCGAGATCGACGCGTCGCGTGGCGCCGCCAATCTTTGTTCGGCGATCCGCGTTTACGTTCTTGCCGCGCATCGGTCGCGGGTCGGCGCGATTCTCAATAACGTCCCGCCGCGGTAGGATCGGGGAACGCCGTCGTGCCGGCGCTGGGGGCGGCCGTCTCCGGGCGGGGCGGCGGAAGCGGCGCCGGTTGTCCGATTTGGATCGGAACCTGCGCGGCGTTGTGGATCGTCTCTTGCGACTTGCGCTTTGTCTCCTCGGCATCCGCCTCGGTGCGTTGCGCTTCCGCTTGGTCGAGTTCCTCGAGCTCCGCGGCATGACGCAGGTCTTCGGCGATCTTTAATCGCTCGGTTTCGCGCCGGCGTTCCGACTCGAGCCGATTCATGAAAAACGCGTGTTCATGGACGTCGAATTCCTGCGCTTCGATCCGGGCGCTCTCGCGGGCGATGGCGCGGGCGGCGAGCGCATTGACGAACGCCGCGGCATCGATCGTCTGCGTGGGATCGGAAATGGCTCCCTTCCAACCGAGCGACATTTGTGGGGGTGACCCGTTCCAATTTCTTGGCAGCTCGACGAGGCGGAGCGTGTTTTCTTGATCGATGGTCAGATCGCGTAGGTCGAGGTTGGCTTCGAGGTTTGCGGTAATTCCCGGCTCGATCCTCGTGCCGCCGTCTTTTTGCGACAAGCGCAGCGCGCCGGCAGCAAGACCGGCGTCAAACGAGACTTTGCCCAAAGAAAGCGGCCGCTTGGCGAATTCGGCGAGCAGAACGCGGTCGATCTCCGCTTCGTCGATGCCGAGCTGGTCTTCTTCGACGGCTTCGAAGACGCGCCCCAAAGCGCCCGGGTCGGTATTTGGCAAGACGAAATTGTCAAAGCCGATCGTCCCCGAACCGGCGAGTCCGGAGACCAAAGCGGCGGCGCTGTCGCCGGTGCCGGCGAGGTCCAGATCGGCCGACAGAAGGCCGCGCACGCTTGGCAATGCGACGGCACAGCGGTACAGCTCGACGTGCACCTCAGCCGCGGCGTTGGCTCCGGCGCGCCGCAGCGTGAAGTCGGCGGCGGCGCTTCCCGCGCCGATTTGCATCGCGAGACGATGCAGGCCGAATTCCAAACCCGCCGCGGTGCCGGCAATTGTCAGATCAAATCGCGCATCGCGCCCGGTGATCTGCGGCCATAGAGCGAGATTTGCGACGCGGACGGCAAGATGCGTCGGCGGCGGATTGATCTCCGGAGCGGCGAACTTGCCGTCGGACCAGAACGTCCCGGCTTTTGCTTGCTGCGGCGGTCCAAGCGCCAGCGCAAGAAGATTGGACAGCGACATCGCGTCGGCGCTGACTGTGCCGTCGATGCCTTTGCCGGGATGATAGGCGAGGCGGCCGGCGATCTTGCTGCCGGCCAGCGTTCCGGCGAGATTTTCAAGCGTTACCGAATTGTCGTCGGCATCGATCGCGGCATTCAGCTCTGCCGGAAGAGGCGTCGTGAGATCCGGGACTCCGAGCGCGGTTATGCGCATCAGGCTGGAGAGATCGGTGCTGTCGAGCGCCACGGTACCGGCGGCATGCGGCGCGGAAAGATTGGGATCGACGCCGCCGCGAAACGTGAAGTTCGTTCCGGCAAGCGCCGCCGCGGCGCTTATTTCGAGATGCCGGCTTCCATGCGCGGTAATTTCAATCGAACCGGGGCCAGTATCCTCTAGAGGCACAGTCGGTACGCCGATCTGCGCCAAAAGCTCGGTCGAATCTTTGGCGTCGAAGCGCAGCGAGAGGTTGAACGCCGTGGGATCCTTGGGGTCGGGGCTGGCTTTGCCGGAAATCGCCGTCTCGCCCGCGGTGCCGGCAAGGTTGAGCGCTTGGAAACCGAATGTGTCCCCGCTCATTTTGAAGTCGGCGCCGAGATCGAGATGCGCCGGAGAGAAGACCGCGGCGCGATCGGTGAGAAAATCCAACTTCGAGCCCGGCACGAAACGGCGCAACATGCCCACCAGCCCTTCGAGCCGTTCGGCGTCGAGCTTGACGGCGACATCGCCGGCGCGCCCGTCCCACTGACCGCTCGCCGTGAGGTCGGCGCCGTCGATGCCGTTCACCGTTAGATTTTCGAGCTTCGAGGCGGAGCCGGTACGATCGAACTTCAGGGCGATTCGCCCCGCGTCGATCTCGCCCGCTTGCGTTGCGCTGAGCCGCACCGCGTGCGCATCGAGGCGCAAGGCCAAATCCATCGCTTCGGTCTGCCGGGCGAGACTCGAAAGATCGGGCAGCGAATCGAGTTCGAGCGCCGGGGCGGAAAGGTCGGCGAACAATCGCGCCGCCTCGGGACCGACGGCTTTCGTGTAAGCGAGCGTGCCGGAAAGCGTCGAGCCGTTGACGCGCAGCGAAAGATCGCTGCCAACGAACCCGACCCGCGAGATCGTCGCGTTTCCGCGGATCGCGAAGGAGCTGACAAGCGGCGCTGCCTTTGTCGGCGGCACTTGCGGCAGATTTGCCGCGAGCCAATCTTCGAGACGCCGCACGTCATCGGCGCTCGCATCGATCCGGCCGGCAAACTGCGGGGCGATTCCGACATCGAGAGTACCGTCGGCGGAGAAATGCGAGAGCCCCGGTCCGTCGGCTTTGAAGCGGAGCGCGAAGGACTGTTTGTCCAAACCCGCCGCACTTGCCGCGACATGGGTTATGGTCTCGCCGCCGAGCAGAACCGAATCCGCCGACCACGCCAAGCGCAACGGCAGACCGGCGAAATTCTCCGAGTTGACCATCCGCTCGAAGGCGTTTGCAAGCCGCTGCATGGGGGGCGGCCCGGTTTTGACGGTAAGCAGCTTATCGAGATCGATCTGCTGCGCCTTCAAGGTGAGGCTGACGTGCGGCTTGCCGCCGAGATCGAACGCCGCCGTGCCGGCAAGGCTCGCCGCGCGGTCTTGGTCGCCGACCCGCAGATCCAAATTAGCGATCGATGCCTTGCGCAGCTCGGCGTGCACCGCGCCGGAGAGCTGCCAGGGCAGGGCGATGATGTCGCGCTGGTGGCCGGAGAGGCGGATGGCGCCGTCGATCGAAGGCAATGCATGCGGAGCAAAAACGAGGTCTGCGTCGAGGTCGGCGCTCGGATAGCGCGCGCTCTCGTCGACAATCAGCCGGAAATGCAGCCGGTTATCTTGGCGCTCGCCGGTCGAGAACTGGAATGCGGTCGGCTCGCCCGCGACGTCGAACGTGCCTTGCGCGGTGAACGGGCCGGTCAACGCGCTCACCTCGGCGGAAAGCGCGATGTTGGTAAACGCGAACTTGCGTCCGGTCGCCGGATCGTCGATGGCGAGGGTTCCGTCCTCGACCGAAATACGCTCGAATTGCATCTGCTCGGCACCGCCATGCGCAGGCCACGGCAGCGGCATCGCATCCTGTTCGATGCGCAGCCGCAGCTGCGGACGTACCAGGAGAGCCTCGACGAAGTCGACCTCGCCGCGCATCAAAGGCGGCAGCGCGATTTCCAGATGCAGCTCGTCGGCGCGGATGTCGCTCCCCGTTGCGGGGTCCGTTATTTCCAGATCGGCGAGCTGCAGATAGGGTGTCGGCAACAATTTGAGATCGATGCCGCCGCGGATTTTCACCCGTTGGCCGATGAGCTTCGAAAGCTGCGCCTCGACCAGGCTTCGCTCCGCGTCCCAATTGACGAGATAGGGTACCGTCAAAGCGGCGGTTAAAGCGATAACGAGCACAATGGCGAGGACGGTGAGAATGTCGCGCAAGGTTTTTGTGACCGCCTGGGGCGTTCAATTGGGTGCCCTGCGCAGCATAACACCCACGCGCGCCGGGCGCCCACCCTAACGCGTTTCAAGGCGTAAGAGCGGCCGCCGGCGGCGGGGCGCGGTATTTTACACGGTGCCGAGGTAGGCGGGCGGCGTTGCTCCAAGGCCGGCCTTCGCTCGCCGGGCGGTGTCGTCGGCAAGCACTTCCTCGCGGCCCGCCTCGATCGCTTCGATGATGCGGGCGGCGATTTCCTGCGGAGGCGTCTTGGGGGCGTTGAAATCGGCGACCATGTCCGTGTCGATGAGGCCGGCATGCACGCCTACGACCAGGGTCTTTTGGCCTTTCAATTCCTGGCGAACGGCATTGGTCAGCGCCCACTCGGCGGACTTCGAAACGCAATAAGCCGCCAAAGGCGACATCGTGATCCAACTCAACGCGGAAAGCATGTTGGCGATCGCGCCGCCGCCGTTGCGGCCGAGGATCGGGCCGAACGCGTTGCACATCCGCAGCGTCCCGAAATAATTCGTTTCCATCGCCGCTCGCGCGGTCTCGAGCGATCCGTCCTCGGCAAGCGCGCCGGTCGGCGCGATTCCCGCGTTGTTGAACAATAGTGTCACATCTCCGCAGCTTTTCGCCGCAGCCGCGACATCCGCCGAATTGGTGATGTCGAGCTTAACGGGCGTAACGCCCGGAGTGCGAACGCTCGCGGGGTCGCGGGCGGCCGCGTAGATCTTTCGTGCCCCCAACGCCAGAAGGCGTTCGACGAAAGCTTTGCCAAGTCCGCGGTTAGCGCCGGTGACGAGTGCGACGGATCCCTCAATTTTCATGACTTTCTCCTTCGGTCCAAAAAGCGCATCGCACCGCTAAATGTGTATATGCACTCTTATTTGCAAGACCGGAGGAACGCCAATCGTATGGGTGGGAGCGCCGGCTACGGCTCCGTTCAGTTCTTGTTCTTGTCGACCAGCTTGTTGGCGCCGATCCAGGGCATCATGGCGCGCAATTTTGCACCCACCTGTTCGATCGGATGCGCCTCGGATTTGGCGCGCATGGCCTTGAACGAGGTCTGGTTGACCTTGTTTTCCAGCATCCACTCGCGGGCGAACCGGCCGGATTGAATATCCGCCAATATCCGTTTCATTTCGGTCTTCGTTTCCGGGGTGATGACGCGCGGGCCGCTGACGTATTCGCCGTATTCGGCGGTGTTCGACACCGAGTAGTTCATGTTGGCGATGCCGCCCTCATAGATGAGATCGACGATCAGCTTCACTTCGTGCAGGCACTCGAAATAGGCCATTTCGGGCGCATAGCCCGCCTCGACCAGCACCTCGAATCCATTGCGGATCAGTTCGACCAGTCCGCCGCAGAGCACGGCCTGTTCGCCGAACAGATCGGTTTCGGTCTCCTCGCGGAAGCTGGTCTCGATGATTCCGGCGCGTCCGCCGCCGATCGCCGAGCCATACGAGAGCCCGAGATCGTGCGCGTTGCCCGTCGCGTCCTGCGCCACCGCCAGCAGACACGGTACGCCGCCGCCGCGCTTATATTCCGAACGCACGGTATGGCCGGGCCCTTTCGGTGCGATCATCAATACGTCGAGGTCGGCGCGCGGCTCGATGAGATTGAAATGAATGTTGAGCCCGTGCGCGAACATCAGCGCCGCGCCTTGTTTCAGATTGGCGGCGAGATGGGTGCGATAGAGATCGCCCTGCAATTCGTCCGGGGTGAGCATCATCACGACGTCGGCCGATTTGGCGGCTTCGGCGACGGACTTGACGGCGAGCTTTTCGGCGGCGGCTTTCTTTGCCGAGGCCGAACCCTCGCGCAGCCCGATGCTGATGTCCTTCACGCCCGAGTCGCGCAAGTTCAGCGCATGGGCGTGCCCTTGGCTGCCGTAGCCGATGATGGCGACTTTCTTGCCTTTGATGAGATTGATGTCGGCATCCCGATCGTAATAGACGCGCATGATGTTGGGCTTTCTTGGTTTGGACGGCGCAGCCGTCCTTCAAATCGGATCTTTGCCGCGCGACATGGCGGCGATCCCGGTGCGGGAGACCTCGACGAGGCCGATCGGCCGCATCAGTTCGACGAACTGGTCGATCTTCGAGGCGGCGCCGGTCAATTCGAAAACGAAACTCTCGATCGTGGTGTCGATCACCCGCGCCTGGAAAGCGTCGGCGAGTCGCAAGGCCTCGTCACGGCTGGCGCCGGTTCCGGCAACTTTGATCATCGCAAGTTCGCGCTCGACCGCGTTGCCGCGCAAGGTAAGATCGGTGACGGTGTGGACCGGCACCAGCCGTTCCAACTGATGGCCGACCTGTTCGATCGCTTCGGGGGGCCCCGACGTGACGATGGTGATGCGGGAAAGATGCTCGCCATGCGCGACTTCCGCCACCGTCAGGCTTTCGATGTTGTAGCCGCGCCCCGAGAAGAGCCCGACGACGCGCGCCAGCACGCCCGGCTCGTTGTCGACGAGGACGGAAAGCGTGTGCGTCTCGATATTGGACTTGCCGAGAGCCGAAGAATAGGGCGAGAGCGGCGCGGCGGGGGCGTTCATTTCACCTCACACCAAGGCCTTGCCGGCGGCGTCGATCTCGGCTTCCAGATCTTCGTCGTCGGGCAAGATCATTTCGTTATGCGCTTTGCCCGACGGGATCATCGGCAGGCAATTCTCGGTCTTGTCGATGCGGCAGTCGAACACCACAGTCTTCGGCGTATCGAGCATCTCGGCGATCGCCGCGTCAAGATCGGCCGGGTCCGAACAGCGGATGCCGTGCGCACCGAAGGATTCGGCGAGCTTGACGAAATCCGGCAGCGCTTCCGAATAGCTGTGCGAATAGCGCCCGCCGTGCAGAAGTTCCTGCCATTGGCGCACCATGCCCAGATATTCGTTGTTGAGGATGAATACTTTGACCGGCAGCGAATATTGCGCGGCGGTCGAAAGCTCCTGCATGTTCATCAGGATCGAGCCTTCGCCGGCGATGTCGACGACGAGCGCGCCGGGGTGCGCCATCTGCACGCCGATGGCAGCCGGCAGGCCGTAGCCCATGGTGCCGAGACCGCCGCTGGTCATCCAGCGGTTTGGCTCCTCGAAAGGATAGTGCTGCGCAGCCCACATCTGATGCTGGCCGACCTCGGTCGTGATGTAACAGTCGCGCCCTTTGGTCGCCGCATAGAGTCGCTCGACCGCCCATTGCGGCTTGATGAGCTTGTTGGAATGCCTGTACGAAAGCGACTTGCGCGCCCGCCATTTGGCGATTTGCGCCCACCATTTCCTGAGCGCGCCCGCGTCCGCCTTGCAGCCGCGCGCCCGCCAGCGCGCCAACAGCGCCGCGACGACATGCCCGCAGTCGCCGACGATGCCGAGATCGACCTTCACGTTCTTGTTGATCGAGGAAGGATCGATGTCGATATGGATCTTCGTCGAGCCAGGCGAGAATTGATCGAGACGGCCGGTGATGCGGTCGTCGAACCGGGCGCCGACGCAAATCATCAGGTCGCAGTCGTGCATCGCATTGTTGGCCTCGAACGTGCCGTGCATGCCGAGCATGCCGAGCCAATTCTCGCCGGACGCCGGATAGGCGCCGAGCCCCATCAAGGTCGAGGTGATCGGAAAGCCGGTTGCCGCGACGAGTTCGCGCAGCAGCCGCGAGGCCTGCGGCCCGGCGTTGATCACCCCGCCGCCGGTATAAAAGATCGGCCGTTTGGCCGCGGCCATGAGAGTGACCGCCTGCTCGATCTTTTCGGGATCGCCTTCGAGCCGCGGCCGATAGGTCTTGTGCTCGACGTTTCGCGGCCCGGAATAGATGCCGCGCGCGAATTGCACGTCCTTCGGAATATCGATGACCACGGGACCCGGGCGCCCATGCTGGGCGACGTAAAAGGCCTCGTGAAGAATGCGCGGCAGGTCCTCGACCGAGCGGACGAGGTAATTGTGTTTGGTGCAGTGCCGGGTGATCCCGACCGTGTCGCATTCCTGGAAAGCGTCGGAGCCGATCAAATGCGTCGGCACCTGGCCGGTGATGCAGACGACGGGAATCGAATCCATCAGCGCGTCGGTGAGGCCGGTCACCGAATTGGTGGCGCCGGGGCCGGAGGTGACGAGCATGACGCCGGGCCGGCCGCTCGAGCGGGCGTAGCCCTCGGCGGCGTGCGCGGCGCCCTGTTCGTGGCGCACGAGCACGTGGCGGATGGCGTGCTGGTGATCGAAAAGCACGTCGTAGATCGGCAGGACGGCGCCGCCCGGATAGCCGAAAATGACATCGACGCCCTGGTCTTTCAGGGCTGCGACGACCATTTCCGCGCCGGTCATCTCTTGGGCCATCTCGTCCTCCGCCGCCTTTCATGC
>JASHUD010000132.1 GCA_030040215.1 Methylovirgula sp. | reverse complement strand
ATGCTGTTCCGGCGCAGCGATTTCGCTAAAGCCGGCGGCGTCGACGCGATGGCCTACACGCTCGCCGAGGACACGGCGATCTCGAAAGGCCTCGCGGCGATCGGATTGAAGACGGTGTTCTCGCATCGCAACGTGCGCCAACTCATCGGCCTGCGCACGTTCCGCGACGTGTTCGAACGGCAGGTACGCTGGAGCGTTATTCGGCGCACCCACGAGCCGTTCACGTTTCCGATCGAGCCGATCGCCAACGCTTTGCCGGCAGCCTGCGCCGCGGCACTGGCCGCCCCGTTGCTGGCCGTCGCGCCGACATTGGCTTTTGCCGCGACGCTGCTCGGCTGGCTTGGCTGCGAGATTGGCCTTGCGCGGCTGAAGGGCTGGGAAATTTCGCCCTACGCGCCGCTTGCCTTTCTCGGTCGGGAAATCGTCGTGCTTGCCGCCTGGTTGCGCGCGTTCACGACCTATGACGTCGTTTGGGCCAATGGCCGTTTTGACGTGTTCGTCGGCGCCCGCGCCCTATCGCGCGCCGCCTTGCCCGTTCGCAGGGAACGATCGCGGCCCGAAAAAGGCTGATCGGGGCCGCCTCTAGCGCGGCCCGTCTTGCCGCGCCGGCAGATGCTCGGTACGGAAGATCTTATCCCACCACGGCGCGCTGACTCCGAAACCGCGCTCCGGATCCCGGAAATGATGCAGCATGTGGATCCGCCGCAGGTTACGCCCGAGGCGCGTCTTCGGCTCGGCGTGATGCACGTAGTAATGCACCATGTCGTAGCTGAGATAGCCGAGCATGAATCCCATCAGCGCGGGATAGACGAGGGGAACCCCGAAGAGCACGCGCCCGACAAGGAGCGCGATCAGCATGATCGGCGCGCTCAGGAGCGGCGGCATGACGAGGCGCAAAGGATCGTTCGGATGATCGTGATGCACGCCGTGGATCAGGAAATGCAGCCGCGCGCCCCACCTGCCCGGGAACTCGGCGTGGAATAAGTAGCGGTGGCCAAGATATTCGGTCAGCGTCCAGAGGAGATAACCGAGCGCCGCCGCGCCGACGACGATCACCGGCGCCTGCGCGCGGAAGCTCAGCCACGCCAGCAATCCCACGAAGGGTGCGTATAAGATGAGCGGCATCGACCAATGCACGCGCGACAATTTGTCGAGCCAGGGGTTTTCGAAGAGCCGCGGCGAGGCGCGCAGCAATTCCGGGCTCGGCGCCCGCGACCCATTCGCATCCTGGTCTTCGAACGACGCCATGCTATAAATCCTTTTGGGAACCGTTCTTTAGCAAATCGGGCGAAAGTCCTTCAAGGTCTTTCCCCGACTGGCCTTCGCAATGGCGATCGGCCTATTGGAGTAGGAAAGCAAGGACCTGAGGCCGCGGGTGACCGCCTCCCCAAAAGCGACCGCGGTCCCATCGTTGTCAGATATGCAGCTTACCACTTATAAGACAGCAAGAAAACAGGAGCCGGCGCGCGACGGAATGGAAATCATCGTGCTCGATAACGGCCTGCGCGGACGGGGAGAGCACAGCTATCAGCTGCTCCTTGAAATCTGCAAGGCCTTCGCGCGGCGCAAGATCGCCTATCGGGTGTTCGGCGCAAAGCGGATGCATCGCGCACTCATCGCCGATATCGGCGCAATTCCACATTTCCACGGCAGTCTCTACAAAGGTAAGTTTCCGCCGTTTCTTGAATTCGTTTCGCGCATTTGGGCGCTGCTGCGGGATTTTCTGCGCGGCAAGTCGATCTTCTCCGAAGAGCGAACGTGGCGGCTGCTCAACGAAACCTATGAAAGAGATCTTGGCAGATTGCCGGCCGACGTATGGAAACGCGAAAACCTCATCGTCGTGCCGGCGATTTCACAGAATCAGATCTATGGCCTGATCCGCTATTTGCAGTCGCTGCCGCCGTACGCATTGCCGAAGGTCGTCGCTCATTTGATGTTCACGCCGAGTTGGACTCCCTGGGGGAGCAACGGCAAACTCGGCGAAAGCTACTACCGCAGCGCCTTTTTGCTTGCCGACAAGCTCATCGGCACTTCGCTGTTCTTCACGACCGAGAACGATGCGCTTGCCGAAGTCTATCGGCACGAGTTCCAGATCGACACTACGATCCTCCCCATCGCTTTGCCGGTCTTCTGGCTGCCGCAGACCAACGCGAAGAAGGTGCGACTCGGATTCTTCGGCTATTCGAAAACCGAAAAGGGATTTCACTTGCTGCCGGAGGCGATCGAAATCTGCCATGCGAAGCAGCTGCCGGTCCAGTTCGTTGTCCAAATCCAGCATAGCAACTGGGAAAAGGCGACGATCGCCGCGGAAAGACAACTGCGCCGGATGCCCGATGTGGAATTGATCGATCGAACGATGAGCAATAGCGAATATGCGGAGAGAACGAACGCGGTTGATGTCACCCTTCTGCCCTACGATCCCGAACGTTTCGGGCCGCGCGGCTCGGGGATTTTTACCGAGGCGGTCGCCGCCGGCCGGCCGATCATCGCCGCGCAAGGCATTTACGCGGCGACAAGCATCGAGCGGGGCGAAGCGGAAGGCGAGATCTTCGCTCCTTATGAAGCCGCCGCACTGGCCGCCGCGATCGAGCGGCTTCTACCGCGCCTTTCCGAATGCCGGGCCCGCGCGGTCGAGCGCGCCGCGAGATTTGCGCGCCGCCACAGCGGCGACGCCTACAGCGATGTCCTCTTAAGCTTGTTTCAGCCGAAGAGCGACGCCGCCTAGCCGGGCGCCGGCGGCGTGGAGCGACCGGCTCGCGAATCTTTGCTTCCGCCCACGCCACCCCAACTCGCCTCGCTTGTCTTTGGAATTTTTTGAGTCATACCTCGATTTTGGCTAGTCTCCTTCCGGGTCTTCGCCTCAATCTTCAAGACCGAGGCTCATAATTCCACAATATCAGGGTGGTTATGCTCGAGATTGCGCCTGCAAGAGAGCTACGAACTGTCCTCCAGGAGCGTGTCGGCCAGGACGCTGCCCTTGTCCCCGTCGCGGCTGTCATCCGTGCGATCGCCGATACGGCCATGCAAGTGGCGGAAGTCGTCGCGCTCGGGCGACTTGCCGGCGAAACCGACGCCTCAGTCGGCAATTTGAATTCCGACGGCGACGTGCAGAAGAATTTAGATATCCTGGCCAACGATCTGTTCGTAAGCGCTTTGCGTCAGGCGCCCGTTGCCGTCGCCCTATCCGAGGAAGTCGACGAGCCGCTGGTGTTCGACCCGGCGGCGCCGCTGGCGGTCGCCATCGATCCGCTCGATGGCTCTTCCAACATCAACGCCAACGTGTCGGTCGGCACCATTTTTTCCGTGCTCCCGATACTGCCGGTCGCAAGCGATGCCAGGGCACATTTCCTGCAACCCGGTCGCAACCAGTTGGCGGCAGGCTTCATAATTTACGGACCGCAATGCTCGCTCGTTTTGGCGTTCCCCGACAACACCAGCGTGTTCACGTTGGATCGCCGCAAAGGCGCGTTTCGGGAGACGCACGCGGTCGTGCAGATTCCACGGCAATCGGAGGAATATGCGATCAACACCTCCAATTACCGGCATTGGGGACCGTCGATACGCACATTCGTCGACGACTGCGTGAGAGGTACGGAAGGCCCGTTGGGCTGCGACCACAACATGCGTTGGATCGCCTCGCTGGTCGCCGAGACCTACCGCATCCTGTCGCGCGGCGGGGTGTTTCTGTATCCGGGCGATTTGCGGCAAGGTTATAGTTCCGGCCGACTGCGGCTCGTCTACGAGGCCAATCCGGTCGCCTTCATCACCGAACAAGCGGGAGGCAACGCCACGGATGGCGTGCGTCGCATTCTCGACACGGTGCCGTCCGATATCCACGTACGCACGCCGCTCGTGTTCGGCTCGGCGAACGTCGTCCACCTCATCACGCGCTATCATACCGATCCGCAATTCTCGGCTGAGCATTCGCCGCTCTTCGGGCGCCGCGGATTGATACGCACCTGAGCGAAGGGAAATCGATGTCGGCCAAGCATCCGATCATTTCCGTTACCGGCTCTTCTGGAGCCGGGACAACTTCGGTCAAGCGCACCTTCGCGCAGATCTTCCGCCGCGAGAAGATCGAGGCCGCGTTCGTCGAAGGCGACGCATTCCACCGCTTCGACCGCGACGAGATGCAACGGGTCATGCGTGAGGAGGAAGCGCGCGGCAACCAGCACTTCAGCCATTTCGGACCGAGCGCCAACCTGCTCCACGAGCTTGAGGCGGTGTTTCGCACCTATGGAGAAACCGGCCGCGCCAAGACGCGCCATTACGTGCATGATCAGGGCGAGGAGGACCGCCTTTATAGCGGGACACCCGGCAAATTCACCGATTGGACGCCGCTGCCGGAAAAGACCGATTTGCTCTTCTACGAAGGCCTGCACGGCGCGCTCGTCACCGACGACATCGACATCGCCCGTTACGCGGACCTGAAAATCGGCGTCGTACCGGTCATCAATCTCGAATGGATCCAGAAGATCCATCGCGACAAGGCGGCGCGCGGCTATTCCGCCGAGGCGGTGACGGACACGATCCTGCGCCGTATGCCGGACTACATCCACTATATCTGCCCGCAGTTTACGCAGACGGACATCAATTTTCAGCGGGTGCCCACCGTCGATACGTCCAATCCCTTTGCGGCACGCTGGATTCCGACCTCGGACGAATCGATGGTGATCATCCGCTTCCGCGATCCGCGCGGGATCGACTTCTCCTATCTGCTGTCGATGATCCACGATAGTTTCATGTCACGGGCCAATTCGATCGTGATCGCCGGCAGCAAGCTCGATCTTGCCATGCAGCTTATTCTGACGCCGATTATCATGCAGATTGTGGAACGCGCCCGGCGCACGGTCTAAGGAGACGGAATGAACGTTGCCGCGAAGGCGCCCGTGACCCACCAAGAGATGGCCAACGCGATCCGGGCGCTCGCTATGGACGCCGTGGAGAAGGCCAATTCCGGCCACCCCGGCATGCCGATGGGCATGGCCGACGTGGCGACCGTCCTGTTCACGCAGTTCCTCAGGTTCGATCCGGCCGATCCGCATTGGCCGGATCGGGACCGTTTCGTGCTCTCCGCCGGGCACGGCTCGATGCTGCTTTATGCGCTCCTTTATCTCGTCGGCACTCCGGGGATGACGATCGACGAACTGAAGCGCTTCCGCCAGCTCGGCTCGAAGACTGCCGGCCATCCCGAATATGGCCACGCCGCCGGTATCGAGACGACCACCGGACCGCTCGGCCAGGGGCTCGGCGCGGCCGTCGGCATGGCGATCGCCGAGCGTATGCTGGCGGCGCGCCATGGCGCCGACCTCGTCGATCACCGCACCTACGTCATCGCCGGCGACGGCTGCCTCATGGAGGGCATCAGCCAGGAGGCGATCGCGCTCGCCGGGCATCTTTGCCTCTCGAAACTCGTCGTGCTTTGGGACGACAACGCAATCACCATCGACGGACGCCTCGATCTCGCCGATTCCGTCGATCAAGTGGCGCGTTTCAAAGCGGCGGGGTGGGATGCTTGGCGGATCGATGGCCACAAGCCGGAGGAGATTGCCGCGGCGCTCGCCAAAGCGCAACATTCCGACCGACCGGTCATGATCGCCTGCAAGACGACCATCGCCTTCGGCGCCCCGACCAAAGCCGGCACGCACGCCGCGCACGGTTCCCCGCTCGGCCGCGCCGAGATCAGCGGCGCACGGCAAGCGCTCGGCTGGAGTGCCGCGCCCTTCGAAATCCCTGCGCCGATTGCCGCTGCATGGCG
>JASHUD010000131.1 GCA_030040215.1 Methylovirgula sp. | reverse complement strand
TCGAACGGCGTTTTGGCGGCGAAGGCGGACGGTCCGGTCCTGTCGCATATTTTCGAGATCCAGCTCGGAATGATGCAGGCTTTGGCGGCCAAGGATGCACGGCTCTGCGTCGATTTTCTCTACGGTGGCGCGAGCCAGGCGTTCTTTGCCTTCGCGGCGCAAAACCGGCCGCTCGTCGCCGACATGGCGATTGCCGGTCTCGAAGCGATCGGCAGCGGTCGCGCCAACCAGATCCAACGCCAGCCGCCGAGCGATGCGGATTTCGACGCGCTTCAAAGCGCCATGAAAACGCAAGGTCTCACCGATGCGGAAATCTCCGCCATTCTCGACGGCAAAACTCCGGATCCGCCGATTCCCGACGCGAGAATGTGTACGGTCGGCCAGATCTACTTAAAGACCCTCGCCGCTTTGCCCGATCCCGTGCGGCTGCGCATTTACGGTTTGGCAGTGGAGCTGATGGCGCGGTCTTAACCCGGCGGAATCCCGTTGGGCTACTCTTCATCCTAATGATAAAATTAATGGACAGAGCCGTAGCGTCTGCCTAAGTGAGGCATTCGATGCACATCGCACGTAAGTTGACAACGTGTCTACCATGCTGACCAAAAAGGGAAAATACGGGCTCAAGGCCATGGTGCACTTGGCCGGCCGGCCGCCCGGTGAACCATCCCTCGTCACCGACATCGCCACGCAGAACGCGATCCCCAAGAAATTTCTCGACACGATTCTCGGCGAATTGCGCAACGCCGGGCTGGTCAATTCCAAGAAGGGCAAAGGCGGCGGCTATACGCTTGCCCGTTCGGCGCAGGAGATCCGTGTCGGCCACATCATCCGCATTCTCGATGGGCCGCTCGCGCCGATTCAATGTGCGAGCAAGACATCGTATCGGCGCTGCGACGACTGCAAGGACGAGAAACATTGCGGGGTGCGGCTCGTCATGCTCGAGGCGCGCGAAGCCATTGCGACGGTCCTCGACAACCGCACGCTCGCCGACATGCGCGCCTTCGCCATGCGCGGCGACGCGGAGTTGATTTATCACATATAGCGCAGCCGCTTTCCTTGCCGCCGCGATCCGGGCATAAGCATCAAGCATACGGCAAAGCGCTTTCGCTCGCCCCACCCCGCGGCTCGACGAATCGGCGCATAATCGAATTGTTAGACGGTTTTCCTTAGATGGCGGATGAGAAATCTCTATTGCGCTCGCTTTTCGACGCGGCAATCTCGGCGGCCGATCCCGGCGGCGTTCTTGGCCGCCACTTGCCAGCGCCGCCGAAGGGCCGCACGCTGGTGATCGGCGCCGGCAAGGCCGCCGCCTCGATGGCGCGCGCCGTCGAAGCCGTTTGGCCCGGCGATCTCTCCGGCATTGTCGTGACCCGCTACGGCCATCATCTGCCGACCCGCAAGATCGAAGTCGTCGAGGCCAGCCACCCGGTTCCCGACGGGGCGGGGCTTGCGGCGTCCGGCCGGATCTTGGCAAGTCTCAAAGGCCTCAGCGAAGACGATCTTGTGCTCTGCCTCATCTCGGGCGGCGCGTCGGCGCTGCTGCCTCTGCCGCTCGAAGGCCTCGACCTCGAAGACGAGCAAGCGCTCAACAAAGCCCTGCTCCAATGCGGGGCGACAATCAGCGAGATGAATTGCGTGCGCCGGCATCTCTCGGCGATCAAAGGCGGACGGCTGGCCCTCGCCTGCCACCCGGCGCGGCTTGTCACGCTGCTGATTTCGGACGTGCCGGGCGACGCGCCGATCGACATCGGCTCCGGCCCGACCATCGCCGATCCGACCACCTGCGCGGACGCTTTAGCGATCATCGCCCGCTACGGAATCGCGACAAGCGGCAAAGTGCGCGAGGTTTTGGCGAGCGGGCGCGGCGAAAGCGTCAAGCCGGGCGATCCGCGCCTTGCCAACAGCGAAGTGAAACTCGTCGCCACGCCGCAGATGGCGCTCGAAGCGGCCGCCGAGGCTGCGCGGAAAGCGGGGATTCCGGCCTATATTCTGAGCGACCGAATCGAGGGCGAGGCGCGCGACGTCGGCAAAGTACTCGCCGCCATCGCGCGGCAGGTGGCGCGCCACAGTGAGCCGTTCGCGCCGCCGTGCGTGCTGCTTTCCGGCGGCGAAACCACCGTGACGGTACGCGGGCCGGGCCGCGGCGGCCGCAACGTCGAATTCCTGTTGAGCCTCGGCATCGCGCTCGACGGCCATCCCGGCATTTTCGCTCTTGCCGGCGATACCGACGGCGTCGATGGGATCGAAGAGATCGCCGGCGCTTATCTCGGCCCGGATTCGCTCGCCCGCGCCTGGAAGAAAGGCATCAAGCCGCAGGAAAGCCTCGCCGCCAACGACGGCCACGGTTTCTTCGAAGCGCTCGGCGATTCGATCGTCACTGGCCCGACCTTGACCAACGTGAACGATTTCCGCGCGATCCTCATCCGGCAGGAGGCGGCAGCTGCCTGAAGTCCTGCGCCGAAACGGGACGCGTGCGTTCGGCCGTCGCCGGAACTGATCGAGGCCAATCTTGACTCTCACTGTTCTCGCAACGGGCTTCGGCGCCTTCCCCGGCGCACGGCATAATCCCAGCGCCGATCTGATGGCTGCGCTGGAGCGCCGCAAGGGCCGGTTTGCCGGCTTCGGCATCCAGCTCGAGACGCGCGTCCTGCCGGTGCTCTATGCCGAGATCGCGCCGCGCCTCGCCAAACTCGCGGCCGAAGTAAAACCAGAGGCGATTTTGCATTTTGGTCTCGCCGGCCGGCGCAAAACGCTGTCGATCGAGACGCGGGCCTGCAATCGGGTGAGCCTGTCGGCGCCCGATACCGGCGGCGCCCGCCCCCAGCAGTCCTGCTTGGTGCCGAACGGCGCGGCTGTCGTGCGAGCGCGCATTCCGGCTGCGCAGATTCTCGCCGCGCTGCGCCGCGCCGGAATCGCCAGCGATCTTTCGCGCGACGCCGGGAATTATCTTTGCAACGCGGCGCTCTATCATTCGCTGGCCGCGCGCGTCCCCGCCTGCGTCGGCTTCATTCATATCCCTTGGCCGGAGCGGCGGCATCCGAGCTTCGCCGAAATCGTCAAGGCCGCCGAGATTGCCGTTCTGGAAACCGCCATCGCGGCGCGGCGCGACAGGATCGCGGCATGAGCCTCGATCTTTCCCGCTTCGTCATTCCGATCCTGGAGATCATCTGGATCGATATCGTACTTTCCGGCGACAACGCGATCGTCATCGCGCTCGCTTGCGCGCGGCTGCCGCCCAAAGAGCGCGACCGCGGCATCGTCCTCGGCACGGTCGCCGCGGTCGGGTTGCGCATTGTCTTCACGATCCTTTTCGTGGAGCTGCTCACCCTGCCCTTCCTCCGGCTCATTGGCGGTCTGTTGCTGCTGTGGATCGCCGTCAAGCTTGCCCGCGACGACCGCCGGAAACGGCCGATTTCGCCGGCCGCCGCGGTACTCGCCGCCGTCCGGCTGATCGTCGTCGCCGACGTCGTGATGTCGCTCGACAATATGATTGCCGTCGCCGCGGCGGCGAAAGGCTCGGTGCCGCTTGTCGTTTTCGGCCTCGCGCTATCGGTGCCGCTGATCGTCTTCGGCTCGACGCTGTTGAGCGGGCTCTTCGCGCGATTTCCGGTCTTTGTCTGGGCCGGCGCCGCGTTGCTGGGCTTCATCGGCGGCGAGCTCATCGGCCGCGAAGTCGCCGCGGCGCTTCCGCCGATCGCCGCTCAGATTGCCGCGCTGCGCGGCTATTTTGCGCCGCTCTGCGGTCTTTGCGGCGCGGTCTTCGTCATGGCTTTGGCGAGATTGCTGCCGCGCCACGCGCCGCGGTCGGCCTGAGCCGCGAGGGCGCGCGTTACTTCCTCGCGCAGCATGGGCAGAACCTCGGCCTCGAACCAGGGATTGCGCTTGATCCAGCCGTTATTGCGCCATGACGGGTGCGGCAAAGCGATGATGCGCGGATGCACGCCGGCTTGCCTGCGCCAGGCGCCGACGATCTCGGCAGCCGAAGCGTCGCTCGGCAGCGGCCGCCCGAGCCGCGCGAAATGGTAATCCTGCGCATAGCGGCCGATGGCGAGGATCAATTCGATCTGCGGCATCCGCCGAAAGAGTCCGTCGTGCCAAGTCTGCCGGCATTCCGGCCGGGGCGGCAGGTCCGCCTTGGCGAGGTTGTGCCCCGGAAAGCAAAACCCCATCGGGGCGATGGCAACCAAGGATTCGTCGTAGAAGATCTCGCGCGACACGTTCATCCAGGCGCGCAACCGGTCGCCGGAGCGATCGTTGAAGGGCAAGCCTGTCAAATGCACACGGACTCCCGGCGCCTGGCTGGCAACGAGCAGCCGCGCCGTCGTCGAGACCCGCAGGACCGGGCGCGGTTCGTGCGGGAGGCGCGCCGGGCCCGGCGCGTCGCGGCAGAGGCGACAGGCGCGGATCCGCGCCACATAGGTTTCGAGATCGGCCCGTTTTGACTCGCTGGAAGGCATTTTTTAACCAGGATTTGTAACCAAGAACGGCGCCCGCCCCATGCGCCATCCCGCTGTTTCGGATGACGCGTTTGCCTGCAATCCTAATGAACCCGTGAGCGTAGCGTTAATCTTTCTCGGCCATGGTCTAACGAAATCTTGCTCTCCGACATAGAAATCGACGGACCCCGCAAAGCATGACCGAAGTCACCGCCGAGATGATCGAGCGCGGGCGCGGCGTCGATCCGAAGACTGCCGCGGAACGCCGGCGCCTCAGCGCCAAGGTGCGGGAGGCGCGCGAAAAGCTCACCTCGGCCGGATCCGGCCACCGGACGTTCGACGTCGAGCTTCTTCAGCTCTTTGCCAAGGGCCGCCAATCTTCGACGTTCGGGTTGGCGATTTTTGCGCTTGTCGCGGCCGCGATCGCCACCGCCTGGGTTCCAGTTCTTCCGCTTCTCATCTGGCTCGGTGTGGCGCTCGGGGTGCTGTTCATTTCGCATCTACTGGCAGCCAACTTCTGCTCGCTGGAGCCGGCCGGCGTCAACGTCGGGCGCTGGCGCAGCAATTTCATCATGGCCGAGGTCATGCAAGGCATCGTCTGGGCGCAGATCGTCGGGTTGGTCGGCGAGACCGAAGATCCGAACGGACGCACTTTCATGCTGCTTACGCTTCTGCTCGTCGCCGCCATGAACGCGACGATCACCGCCTCGATCCCGGTTGCCGTCTATGCCGGGCTTGCCCCGATGACCGCGGCGATCGTCACTTTCTTGTGGCCGGCGACCCTGACCGACAAAACGATGCCGCTCACGATCCTTGCCTGCGGCACTCTGTTCTATTCCGCCATTCTCGCCAAAAAACTTTATGCGCGGGCGCTCGACACGCTGTCGTTCCAGTCGGAAAAGGACGACCTCATCGCCGAGCTCGAGCAAGCCAAGGCGAACAGCGATCTGGCGCGGCGCCGCGCCGAGGAAGCCAATCTCGCCAAATCGCGCTTCCTCGCCACGATGAGCCACGAGCTTAGAACGCCGCTCAACGCCATCCTCGGCTTTTCGGAGGTGATGAAAGCGGAGCTCTTCGGCGCGCACAAAGTGCCGGCCTACAAAGAATATTCGAACGATATTCACGCCAGCGGCCAGCATCTGCTGACGTTGATCAACGAGATTCTCGACCTGTCGCGGGTCGAGGCCGGCCGCTACGAGCTCAAGGCCGAGCCCGTCGCTCTCAACCATCTCATGAACGATTGCCGGCATCTGATGGCGCTGCGCGCCAAGAAACGCGACATCACCGTGACCGAGTCCTCGGAAGCGCAATTGCCGCGCATCTGGGCGGACGAACGCGCCGTGCGGCAGGTCGCGCTGAACCTCTTGTCGAACGCGATCAAGTTCACCCCGCGCGGCGGGACGGTGACGATCAAAGTCGGCTGGACTTCGGTGGGCGGTCAATATTTCTCGGTGAAGGACACCGGGCCGGGAATTCCGGAAGAAGAAATCCCGATCGTGATGTCGTCTTTCGGACGCGGCACGCTCGCCCAAAAGAACGCCGAAGAAGGATCGGGCCTCGGCCTGCCGATCGTCAAAGGCCTCGTCGAGCTGCACGGCGGCACGTTTTCGCTCAAATCGAAAGTGCGCGAGGGCACCGAGGTGATCGTGGTGTTTCCGCCCGAGCGCGTCATGAACGC
>JASHUD010000130.1 GCA_030040215.1 Methylovirgula sp. | reverse complement strand
GTCCTCGCGGATGCGCGAGATGTAGGTGGCGTCCTCGCCCGCCGCCTCGTGCGGCGTCACGTAGCCGCCGGGCTCGTGTTTGTCGATCACCAAGCATCCCGGCGCCTCGCGCAGAATGTCCCGCGCCTCCTCGGCCGACAGCGGCTTCTCGAATTCGACAGCGACCGCCTCGGCATGCCCGATGAACACCGGCACGCGCACGCAGGTGGCGACAAGCTTGATCTTCGGATCGAGGATTTTCTTCGTCTCCGCCATCATCTTCCACTCTTCCTTGGTCGAGCCGTCCTCCATGAACGCGTCGATCTGCGGAATGACGTTGAAGGCGATGCGCTTCGGAAATTTCTTCGACTCGACCGGATCGGAGACGAAGATCGAGCGCGTCTGCGCGAAAAGCTCGTCCATCGCTTCTTTGCCAGCGCCCGACACCGATTGATAGGTGGCGACCACGACGCGCTTGATTGTGGCGCGATCGTGCAGCGGTTTCAGCGCGACGACGAGCTGCGCCGTCGAGCAATTCGGATTGGCGACGATGTTGCGCTTGGCAAAACTCTTCACCGCGTCGGCATTGACCTCGGGCACGACCAACGGCACGTCGGCGTCGTACCGCCAGGCGGAAGAATTATCGATCACGACCGCGCCTTGCGCTGCGATCTTCGGCGCATATTCCCTGGAAACCGCGTTGCCCGCCGACATCAGGCAGATGTCGGTGCCGGAGAAATCGTAGTTCTCCAGCGCCTTGCATTTGAGGGTCGCGTCGCCGAACGAGACTTCGGTGCCGAGCGAACTCGGCGAGGCGAGCGCCATGACCTCATCGGCGGGAAACCGACGCTCGGCGAGAATGTCGAGCATCTCCCGTCCGACGTTGCCGGTCGCGCCGACGACGGCAATCTTGAACCCCATCTTGATCTCCTCATGCCGGGCCGGCAGCTAGATAACGCGGCAACCGCTCGGCGGCAATGTCCCAGGGCGTGACGTTAAGGCAAATATAACCAAGCCGTTCCGGCATAAAGCGCTTGTTGACGTTAACTCGAAGTGGCTGCCGTTCGGTAACGGGCGGCAAGCGGTTGCGGTCCAGACTCGCCGGCGAGGCAGAGATGCGCGACAACTCCGACGAAGCTCGCAATAAAGTGCGCCATGGACCGATCGGCAGCGGCACGATGGCGGCGCTGCTTCTACTCTGTGTAGTAGCGCTTGCCGCGACGAAACCGCCGCCGCTCGCCCGCTCCGCGCCGTTTCCGCCGCCGCCTGCCTGGATCGACGTGCGCCAGCCGGTCCAATCCTTCAACCTCGACACACCCGAATTTCCGGGATTGACGCTCACCTACGAAGCACGCCGCCATCGGGCCGGGGGCGGTCAGAAGGACATATTGACGCTCGGCAAGTTCGACGGCCGAGAGCCGTATTTCCGCCTGGTGCTCTACCGGGTGGGCAGCGAGCCGGTCGCGAACACAACTTTGTTCGTCGATCTCGTCCGAACGGCAGCCGCGGCGGGCCTGTCGATCACCCGCAGCCTGGCGCCGGAGGATCTCGCGACCCGGTTTGGCGATTTCGAGACCATGGACCTCGATCTTGCCGCCGATCGAGGCGCGCCGGCGCAATGTCTCGGATTCCGCAAGGCCGCGCTCGAAGGAAGCTTTCGGATGAGCGGTTTTGCCTGCGGCGCGCCTTCAAAGCCGCTGTCGCGGGTCGCCTTGGCCTGCCTGCTCGATCGCCTCGAGCTTGCCGCTGCCGGCGGCGACCGGGCGCTCGCCGGCTTCTTTGCCTCCAGCGAATTGTGGCGCGACCCGGTCTGCGCCGGCACCGGGCTTGCGCCGATGCTGCTAAAGGCCAACTGGATCGACCAAAATGATGCGCCGCCGCCACTCCGGCTGCCAAACGACCGTTGAGAGGATTTTCGGCCGCCCTGTGACGCGTTTGTCATTCGCACCGAACCAAAAACCGTCTAGGATGTTATGAGACAAGGCATGTTCGGCCGAATCGGCAGTGCTTGTCCTCGACCAACGTAGAGCGCAGTCGGACGCCAATCATCCGCTTTTGCTGGAGCCCATAGGAGAATCTCATGCGTCCGATCCGCTGCGTTTCGCTTGCCATCGCGATGACCAGCCTGTTGGCCTCCGGCGCGGTCGCGGCGACCAAAACGCCACACCGTCATGGCCACGTGTACGTCTATAGCGATTCGCGCCCGCCGATTACCGTCAATAAGCGCAGTTGGCTCGATCCCGGTCCCGTGGTGCCGCAAGGCAGCATGGAGAATTACGTGACCGAAAACACGGTCCTCAACCAGACGCCGGATCAGGCCTATTACCGCTCGAGGTTCGGCAACGAAACCTTGCCGCGCCGGTTTGAGCTTCCCGGTCGCCCCGAACCCGTCGCGACGTTCTGGACTCCGGGCTATCCGTACTGAGTCAGATTCCGGGGTTCAAAAGTCGAGGTGGGCCATAACCGGCACGTGATCGGATGGGCGTTCCCAACCGCGACTTTCGCGCAGGACCTTCATGCCGGTGAGATGCGGCGAGAGACTCTCGCTCAGCCAGATGTGATCGAGCCTGCGGCCTTTATCCACTTTGGCCCAATCCGGCGCGCGATAACTCCACCACGTATAGAGCCGGTCTTCGATCGGCACAAAGCGGCGCAACGCGTCGATCCACGGCCCCGCTCCAAAGACCTTGCCGAGTTTCTCCACTTCGACGGGCGTGTGGCTTACGACCTTAAGGAGCGCTTTGTGGTTCCAGACGTCGGTTTCCAGCGGCGCGATATTCAGATCGCCGAGCAAGATTGCATCGACGCCGGCGATCTTATCGGCACGGATCCAAGCCGCCATTTCGTCGAGGAAGGCGAGCTTATGGGCGAATTTCGGGTTGCCGATGGGATCCGGCTCATAGCCGCCGGCCGGCACGTAGAAATTATGCAACGTGACCTCGCGTCCCTTCGCCGGACGTAAGACGACGCTGATATGGCGCGCGTCGCCCTTGTCGCAGAACGGACGGCGTTCGATGTTCGCGAAAGGCAATTTCGAGGCGATCGCCACGCCGTGATAGCCCTTCTGGCCGTTGATCGCGAGATATTCGTAGCCGAGCTTATGGAAAGCGGCGGCCGGAAATTCGCTGTCGCGGCATTTCGTTTCCTGAAGGCAGATCACGTCCGGCGCATGTCCGGCGAGGAATTTTGCGACGAGATCGATCCGCAGCCGGACCGAGTTGATGTTCCAGGTGGCGAGCGTCAGGCGCATGGGTCTTCAGGAAGGACGAGGATGAACGCGCCAAGGCGTTTGGCTATCAACATCGCAGGGAAGGGAGTCATGCCTTCATCGGCGCGCTCTTCAATTCGCCGGTCAGGAACTGGGCGCGGCCATATCCGAAAGACCAGTCCTCGTCCATGTTTTGCGTGATCGAGACCATGACATCGGAGGCAGCGATCCCGCAGGCCGCTTGCAGCTCCTGGCACAGGAGCCGGTATAATTTCTCCTTTTCGGCACGGGTTCGGGGCCGGGTGGTGACCTGGATCAGCACGAATTTGTCGGTTCGGGGAATGCCAAGGCCCGTGTCCTCGGCGATCAGATGCGACGCCGGATGTTCGTTTACGATCTGGTAACGGTCGCGCGCCGGCACGGAAAGCGCCGCCAACACGGCCCGGTGCACGGCATCGGTCAATTTCTGGATTTCGGCCTCGCTCCGGCCGGCAATCGTGTCGATGCGGATCAGCGGCATGCGAGCCTCGGACGGTGCCAAAAGAATAGGGCGCCCGACCAAAAGATCGGACGCCCCGCGGAGCGACACATCACCGGGAGGGGTCCGGCAAAGCCAGCGTGACCGAACGGGGGGAATTCGCCAAGCCGGCCGTATCACTCGCCAGCCCGAAAAATAGGGAATCGCAACCATTCCCGCAAGGCCGGCGTCAAAAAAACGGCCGCCTGTCGATTACTCCTGATTGAGCTTCCGGCTATCGGTATCTTCCAGCTTATTCTCTGTAATTTTAAAGAGATCCGGGTCCGGCACGTCGGTGAAATCGAGATTAAACAGCGAAACGAGCGTCTCGTTGCCCTGCGGATCGGTCACATCCCATTGTTTTAGCTGAAACTGAGCGGGATCGAACATCAGTTTGATCCGCGAAGTCCCGCCGAAGGTTTCTTTGTCCTCGACGGTGATCGTCACCGTATTGGGATCGCTGCTCACGCCGACGACGGAGACATCCTTGGTGAGATCGATCTTGTCCTTCAGCAGGAACTTCAGCGGCGTCTGCCAGATGAAATAAAATTCCGGATCGGAGCGCTGCTGGCGGTCGATGATCGCCACCGTGCTGCCATCGGCGATGATATCGAGGCTGGCGGGATCGGCATATTCGAAGCGCAA
>JASHUD010000129.1 GCA_030040215.1 Methylovirgula sp. | reverse complement strand
GGTCCGCCGTCTCGGGCCGGAGCCGCAACAACACGAGGTCTGCAATGCGTTGAAAGGATGCATCTGAGGGCCAAAAGGGTTCGGCACTTCGATCGAAGTCAATCTACATTTTCCACAAAATTAGTCAACTAAGTATCCGGCCTGGGCGGCCTCACGGACATTTTGAGCGCAAGACAAGCCGCGCGCGAATATTATTCTAATCGTGTAGGACAATATTTCATTGTGCTGTAAGGATATAGACTGTGTTATTTGAAATAATAACTTGTCGTGCCGCAAACATCACGATAATAAGCTTAGCTTATGCACGCGGGATGCTAAGTGTAGCGCTCGGCGTCCAGAATTTATTCTATCATTGGAAATCTTCTTCTCCCGTCTCTTAATCCAGCCGCTAAGGAGGCCATGGAATGCCCGTTGATTCAGAAGAACCGGTCGGCCGCAGGACTCTCAGCGAGGCCGCCGCGCGGCAACTCGCCAACGCGACGAAAACCCGCGCCCAATGGTCCGGTATTACGCCGCGCTGGCTCGTCTCTTTCCTGCCGTGGTCGCCGGTCGAGGCCGGCATCTATCGCTTGAACCGCGTCAAGGAAGCGGTCGCTTTGACCGACTCCGACGTCGAATGCAGTCCACGCCGCGACGTCGATACCGATTTGCCCGAAACTTTCGTCGATTACGAGGAAGCGCCGCGCGAATATTCGCTGAACGCGGTGACTACTGTGCTCGACGTGCAGACGCGCGTCTCGGATCTCTATAGCCACCCCTACGATCAGATTCAGGAGCAGGTCCGGCTACTCGTCGAAAAGGTGAAGGAGAAGCAGGAGAGCGAACTCGTCAACAATCCCGATTACGGATTGCTCTCCAACGCCGCGCCTTCGATGCGGATCGCGACGCGCGGCGGCGCGCCGACGCCGGACGATCTCGACGAACTGATCGCGAAGGTCTGGAAGGAGCCGGCTTTCTTTCTTGCGCATCCGCGCGCCATCGCGGCGTTCGGCCGGGAATGCACGCGCCGCGGCGTGCCGCCGCCGACCGTCAATCTGTTCGGTTCGCCGTTTCTCACCTGGCGCGGCCTGCCGCTCGTTCCGAGCGACAAGCTTCTTATCAACGACGCGGGCACCACGAATATTCTGCTGCTGCGTACCGGCGAGCAGAAGCAAGGCGTGGTCGGTCTGTTCCAGCCGGGAATTCCCGGCGAAGTCACGCCGAGCCTTTCGGTGCGCTTCATGGGAATCAACCGCAAGGCCGTCGCCTCCTACCTGATCTCGCTCTATTGCTCGACCGCCATCCTCACGCATGACGCGCTTGGCGTACTCGAGGGAGTCGATGTCGGCAAATATCACCAATATCCGTTCACCTACGCCTGATCCCGAGCTGTCGCGGACGCGCCGGAAACGGCGTGCCGCCGGCCTTTTGCAAAGCGATATCGATGCCGCCACCTTCCTGGCCTGATCCCGCCTTGATTGCCGAGATCGCCAACGGCTTTTTCAAGACACCGTCGCACGCTCCGATTCCGCCGCCGGAATCGCCGGGCGTGGCGGTCGCGCCGCCGTCTCCGGCGCTGGCCCCGGCCGCTTCGGCGGTCACCACGGTTGCGCCGATCGCGCCCGCCGCCTCGCCGTTCGGCACGCCCGATCTTCCGACCACGATTCCGTCCGTTGTGCCGACGCCGAACATTTCGGCACCTGCGGCACCGTCGCGTTCCGCCGCACCCGGCGTTCCCGACGTTCCGCAGCCGGGCGCGTCGCCGGGCCTATTCACGCCCGCCGATCCGCTCAATCCGGACTTCATCGCCCCGCCGGCGCAATTCGGCGCGTTCACGGCCTTCGTGCCGCCCGCGCATGTTCCCGGGGCGCCCGCGCCGTCGGAAAGCTTGGCACGCGCGGCGCCGTCCTTTTACTTTCTCCCCGACGCGCCGGTGCGTGCACCGCAGGCGGGAACCACGCTGACCCTGCCGGTGGCGTCCGAACTAACGGCATTCACGCCGGCGGCTCCGCCGACGGTTGCTCCTGCAGTTCAACCTTCCGGTTCGCCGTCCGCGCCGGATTTGCCGCAGCCAACGCCTTCTGCGCCGAGAGCGGATAACCCGCCGTTGACTAGCGCGCCGTACGCCAACGCGGGTGACTTTCCGGACCTTACTTTGCCGGCCGCCTCAACCGCGACGCGGGACGTACCTACTTCGCCGGACCTTCAGGTGCCGGGCGAGGCTTTTTATTTCCTGAGCGAAGGCCAGTCTGTTCGCCAGAATGACGGCGCGCGGCCCGAACACGGCGCGACCGCGAAACCGCTCGGGCTCGATCTGCGTCCCGAGCTCGTGCCGGATCTGGGCTCGGCGACGAAGCCTTTCGATCCTTACACGATCAAACGCGATTTCCCGATCCTGCGCGAGGAGGTCAACGGCCGGCCGCTCGTCTGGCTCGACAATGCGGCGACGACCCAGAAGCCGCAGGCGGTCATCGACCGGCTCGTCTATTTCTATGAGCACGAGAATTCGAACATCCATCGCGCCGCACACGCGCTCGCGGCCCGCGCCACCGACGCTTATGAAGCGGCGCGGCAAAAGGTGGCGCGCTTCCTCAACGCCAGTTCCGAGCGC
>JASHUD010000128.1 GCA_030040215.1 Methylovirgula sp. | reverse complement strand
GGATTGGCGAGCACGAACCGCGCCAGCCGCCAGGCGAGCGTCGCTTTGCCGATTCCCCGTTCTCCGCCGATCAGCAACGCGTGCGGCAGGCGGTTCGCCGTATAGGCGTCGAGCAGCGCGCGTTCAGCCTCGGCATGGCCGACAAGATCGAACGTCTCGCGCGGATGCGGGAGCTCTTCGAACCGGTCCGCCTCCGGCGCGGCCTCGCTCCCCCTAGGCGGCATGCGTGCTCCCCAGCAGCCGATACGAAACCGCATCCCAGATCGCTTGGGCGACCTCGTCTTCGCTGCGGGTCGCGTCGACGAGGACGCAGCGCTGCGGCTCGGCCGCGGCAATATCGCGATAGGCTTTGCGCAGCGCCTCGTGAAAGGCGAGCGACTCGGCCTCGAAACGGTCCGACGCGACGCCCGCGCCGCGCCGCGCGGCGGCACGCGCCAGGCCCACTTCGGCCGGCAAATCGAGGATCAACGTCAGATCCGGGCGCAGATCCCCCAAGGCGACGCGTTCGAGGGCACGCAGAAAGCCGGCATCGAGACCGCCGAGCGTGCCTTGATAGGCGCGGGTCGAATCCGCGAAGCGGTCGCTCACGACCCATGTGCCCGCGGCAAGCGCCGGCGCGATCTTCTGATCGATATGATCGATGCGCGCCGCGGCGAACAGAATCGCTTCCCCCTTGGCGCCGAGCTCCCTAGTCCTGCCGGAGAGAAGCAGATCGCGCAGCATTTCGGCGCCGGGCGATCCGCCCGGCTCGCGCGTCTCGATCGCATCGATGCCGGATTGGCGGAGCCGTTCGGCGAGACGCAGCGCTTGCGTCGACTTGCCGACGCCCTCCCCGCCTTCCAAGGTGATGAAGCGGGCCGGGCGCGCGGATTCTTGCATGGCGCTCATTTCTTCAGGACATATTTGCGGAAGAGCTCTTCCGCATATTCGAGGCCGGCATCCGCGGCGCGGCGGGAAAGCGAACCAATTCCAACGTTGGCGGCGGTCTCTAACGGCGCCGCGTAGACCTCCCTGCCGCCGCGGAAGATCTTCAGTTCCGCGACGTCTTTTCCGGAAGCCACCGGGGCGATCAACGGGCCCGTATAGACAACTTGGCCGGTGAGCCTTTCGTCCGACTCGCGCGGCACCAAGAGTTTCACCGGCGCCTTGGCGACGAGCGGCACCGAACCGGCATCGCCGCCATAGACGCGCGCGTAGCCCACGACATCGCCGGCGGAAAAGAACGTCTTGGCCGCAAAGGAGCGGAAGCCCCACTGTAAGATGCGCACCGCCTCATCCTCGCGTTCTTTGGCCGACTTGGCGCCGTAGAGCGCCAGGACAAGACGCTGTCCATTTTGCACCGCCGAAGCGACGATGCCGTAGCCGTTGTTGTCGATGTTTCCGGTCTTCAGCCCGTCGCAGCCGATGTCCATCGTAAGCAACGGATTGCGGTTCGGCTGTTTGATCTTGTTCCAAGTGAAGTCCTTCTCGCCGAAATAGCGGTAAAGGTCGGGATAGGTGCGGATGACATAAGCGGCAAGCAGCGCCATGTCGCGCGCCGTCACCCTCTGATCCGGGTTTGCGTTGCCCCAAGCATCGGTAAAGGTGAGATGATTGAGACCGAGCTGGCGGGCGCGCTCCGTCATGCGGGTTGCAAAGGCCCCCTCGGAGCCGGCCAGTCCCTCGGCCAACGCGATCGCGGCGTCGTTGCCGGAAACAATCACCAGCCCACGGATCAGATCCTCGACCCGGACGCGGCTGTTCAAGGCCGCGAACATCGTCGAGCCATGTGCCGGCGCGCCGCCTTCGCGCCACGCATTCAGGCTGATCGGCAACGTGTCGTCGAGTTTCAGCTTTCCTTGCTTGATGGCTTGAAAGACGAGCTCGGCGGTCATGATCTTGACCGTCGAAGCCGGGGTGGCCGGCAAATCGGCATTCTTCTCGAAGAGCACCGTCTGCGTATCCGCGTCGATCAGGATCGCTTGCGGCGCGCTGGTCTGGAACGGCTGCTCGGCAGCCGCACACGGGGCTGCAAAGAGCAGGAACAAGGGCAAAATCGCCGCCGGCCGCGCGCTGCCCGCTACCGCGAGCCATGGCGCTCCTCCCAACAGAAGGCGCAAGAAACGCAAGGATGCGATGCAATGCACGCCGGCCGATCCGTCATTCGCGGGGCCGGACATTGCGACTTCGGCGCAGCGAAATCAACGCGGCTCTTCGAAGTCGGCGCGTCTAACCTGACGGAAATTGATTAGTTGGCCGCGCCGATGGGTACGTCGGCGCCCGGAATGGTTTCGAGGTCAAACGGCCGGGCTGGCGGCAAAGGCGCGCGCCCCGCGAACGGATGCACGGCAGGCGCGCTGTCCTGCATCTCCGCTGCCTCGTTGTCGCTGGCCGAAGCCGTTTCGACCGGCCTCGTCTCGGCAAACACGTTCGGCGTGCCGAACCGGGCGGCTCCGCCGTCGTAGCGCAAGGTCGCCATGAGCTTTGCATCGTCGGAGCCATCGAGGCTCGCCGGGCCGATATATTCGACCTTCACCGGGGTCGTACCGTACTTGCGGAAATCGAGCATATCGGCGACGCGCCGCGATACGTCCATGATCCGCCCAGGCTCGAAAGGACCGCGGTCGTTGACGCGCACGATCATCGAATAACGGTTGCGCAGGTTGGTAACCCGCGCATAGCTCGGCAGCGGCATGGTCGGATGCGCGGCAGAGATCGAATTGCGGTCGAAGATCTCGCCGTTGGCGGTGCGCCGCCCATGGAAAGCGTCGCCGTACCAGGAGGCTAGCCCGACCGCGACATAGTGCCGGCTGCTCGGATAATAGATCCGCCCGTCCACGACATAAGGATGCCCGACGAGATAGGTGCCGCCGCCGTGCGGAATGGGCTCACCCTCTCCGACAACCCGTGGGCTTGCCGGACCATAGATCGATGCCGGAAAATATTCGGAAGTGTGGTAAGGCTGCTGGGCGCAGCCGCCCAGCGCCAAAGCCCCGCATGCCGAAAGCGTCGCAAGGCGAAGTTTGGAAACGCCGGGTGCGGCGCAAAACGGCGCCACGCGGATTCGCAAACGCGACCAAAACTTCAGCCGTGGCACCAATTTCCCCCGCAAGATTCGTTCAGGCGGACGGAAGCTGGCACGACGCGGCTTTCTAAAACTTTAAGCTTTTTGCCGGCCGCAACCGTCGTCCGCTACGAACGAAGCGCTGACAGGGCCTGTAAAATCGGTCGAAATTGCGGCGAGAAGCTTCGGATTGCCTTAAGGAAGACGGGTAAAACCGTGAGGTTTCATTGGCTTAGGCTTACCGGCCGGGATGCCGAAGCGAAGCTTTGCGCACCCTCCGCTTCTTACCGTTTTGCGCAGATCGCGCGCATACCGACCACGGGTGCCGGACAAGAGGCCGAGGATAGGGTGCCATCGACGCTTTGTGTGACGTTGGGCCGAGGCGAAGGCTGGGGATATCCAACGCAGACGGCGGAGACGATGACTTCGTCGGCGCGACAGATGATCGTGCATCCGGCGGGCCCGCATTTTTCCGGCCCCAGCGAGATGATCCGCAGCGGCGTATTGCTTCCCGGAGGTCCGACCGGACCGGCAGGGCCCGGCGCTCCAGGATCGCCGTTCACCCCTTTATCGCCCCGATCGCCTTGGGGGCCAGCCGGTCCCTGCAAGCCTTGCGGCCCGCGCGGACCGGACGGCCCTTGCGGTCCCTGCGGACCCTCCAAACATCCGACGAGACCGAGCGAAACCGCCCCCAAGATTACCGCTGCACTGGCGCGCATGATCCCATCCCGGCTGGGAACTGTTGCTCGCCGGCCGAGAGTCAAGGCTAAGTACCGGTCAGCTCAGTTTGCGAAGATTTTCGCGGGGCCGCCAGACGATATCTTCCGTCAGGATGCCCCGGAGCCGGAGATCAATAGAAATTCGGAGGCGCGCCGAACGCGCTGCCCACGACAAAGAACGGAAACTCGGCAACGTATCCTGCCGCATGAAGGGGCGCGCCGATCAGAACCAGCGGATCGGCTGCCGGATTGCCATACGGCGGAAAGACCACCGCCGCGGCACGGAACGGCAAACTCACGATGGTCGCGGCGACGGCATTGGGCGCGGTGACGATCGCGGCAGGTCCGTGGAAGGGATCCGGAGCTGTCACTATTTCGTGATGCCGTTTCGTCACAGTTAGCGGGCGGCCGTAGGCGAGATGATGGTGTCGGTGTATCGCGCGGTGCGCGGCGGCCGGCAAAGAGAAAGAGAACGCCGTCGCCAGAATTCCCACACCTACGGCGATTCTCGCCAAATTCGATATTGTCGGCTGCATGCTGATTCCCCCTTTTTGCGAAGCGGCAGCGTTAGACATTGAATAAGGTTATTGCAAGACTGCGCTGTGAAGAACTCGCGCGCCGGCGGCGCGCGAGTCGATTGATTCGCAGCGTGGAAAAGGCCGCGCGCTAGTGCATTGCGCCGCGTTGCACGTGCGCGGCGGCGTTCAAGTTTGTAGCCTGCATGCGCGCGCGGCATTACGCCGCCTAGGCGGCATGCACGCACTTTTTCACGAAGCTCGCCTTGGCGGCGCCCGAGAGCGGTTTGCCGTCCTTGCTCATGGCGCTGTCTGTGCAGCATTTCTTGATGAAACTCATCTTCGCCGCGCCGGCAAGCGGCTTGCCGTCCTTGCCCATTGCTTTCGATGCGCAGGTCGCATCCTGCGCCAGCGCCGAACCGCAGGCGATTATGCCGGCGAGCACGCCGATTACTATGGAGCGTTTCATGGAATGTCCTCCCTGAGCGTTGCATCGCTTTTTTGGGGCAACTCCGCGCTGGCGGCGCGTCCGTTGGAGCCCTTCATCCGACGCACCGCAATTTTGAATCGACATTCGGCATTTTTGTGTTGCCGAAGGCTGGCCGCTTCGCCGAAGTCGCAGGCGACGATCGTTAGGTGCCGAAGTTCAAGCAACCGGAGCGCGTCCGGGACGGCTTTCGCGGTTGCGAATGTCTCCTTGCGGAAAGCAGGCAGCGGTCTCGGATGACACATTGTTGGGATCGTCTAAATTGACGCCCTAATCCCGCGGTAGGGGTATGCTGGGATAGGCGATTGGGGTTCGACTTCGCCGAGGACCTGATGCCGGGCAGACCGAGTCTTCTTCTTTTCTTGGCATTCTGCGGTATCGCTTGGCCGCTGCCTCCCGCTGTCGCGGCAACGACGTTGCCAAGCCTCGCCCTCGATCCGCCGCCGCCGCCCTCCTCGCCGTCCTTCTGGAGCGGCCTTTATGTGGGCAGCGAAGTCTTCGGCATTTCCGGCAACGGATCGAAGGGGCATGTGGGGGGTGCCGCCGAGCTCGGCTACCATCACGAATTCGCCGATCGTATCGTTGTCGGAATAAACGCGGCGAGCGGCTATTCGCCTGCTCTCTTCGGCTTCGGCCCCGTCAAAGGTTTCGATTTTGGGGAAGCGGACGCGATGGTCGGCTACGACATGGGACGCTGGATGCCCTACGTGATGACCGGCGTCGTGCTGGCGAAACCGATCGTCGGCCCGGGCGCAAACTATGTGGACGTGAGCCAATCGGCCAACGATCTGTTCAGCGGCCCGGGAAGTTTGCGAGTTGCGCCGATGCTCGGCGCCGGTGTCGATTATGCGGTAACCGACCGGCTGCACGTCGATCTAAGTGTTTCCGGCGGAAATTCCTTGAGTCCTTCTTTGCCGCCTTAGAATAAGCGCCGCTTTTCGCCGGCTTGGCAAGCGCATAGGAAGCGACACGACGAAGTCCTCGCGATAACGCCGGCCGCCGCTAATCGTCGTACCAACCTTCGTCGCGCCGGGCCCCGCAGTCCCTTCTCTGAAGGCAGACGCATCGGCCGGAACTCTGCTCGCAAACCGGTTTTCGGTCCGGTGCACACGGATACCCGCGGCCATCGAAACCCCTCATCACACCGCCGCACGCTCCCTCGGTGTATTGAGCGTTTGCGGCGAAGCTCAGACATGCAAGGGCCGCGGCTAAAAAGGCCACGAGGAAGATGGTGCCGCTCATCGGCCGCCGCTCAGTCTCTTTCGCCGCCGGGATATGCGAATGCGCCGGCCGACACATTGATCCAACTTCCTTTGCACTCCCTGCGCCGGCGCGTTGCGGCGAAGCAAATTGAATGGAGCCTTTTATTTTGCCCGCCTTTGATCGAAGCGAGCAACGGTTTCGACAATCCTATAGATTTCCTTTGGAGGAAGTTGGATGCCTGCCTGCTTGGCCCCTACCCGGCGCCCGATAATCAACATGCTTTTTCAGCGCTGCGTCCATATCTTTAGCCGTCAGCAGCAACGTCTGATGGCTTTTTACCATTCCGCTCTCCTGCACCGCGACCGCCACCGCAGCGGCCGTAATGCTGTCCGGGTAGTCGGCGATCCAGACGAAATCATATTCTCCGAACGTGAAATAGAAGGCCTCCAACCTACCGCCAACCGACGCCAAGAAATTGGCGATGAAGTCACGGCGGCGGGTGGGCGCTTCCTTTTCCAAGCCCTTCCAGCCTTCGGCAGTGTAAGTCCCGTGTCCCAGATATTTTGGCATGAGCGGACCTCCTATCGCAGCCCCCGCCGAAACCGAAGTCTGCGCCGTCTCGCGTCGGGTTTCCGCCCTCGGCGTCGGCCAGAAAAATGCTATTAACTTATTGACTTGGCGACCCCGGCAGGGCTCGAACCTGCGACCTGCCGCCGGAAATCTCAGCTTGATTATCGGAAATTCCAAGCTGCTATTGTGCGCACTCTCAGTTTCACGAAGTATAATCGGCGCGTTTTGGGGCGCCCGCCATCCCCGCGAAAACGATGATGCGGAGGATTGATGGCCCGCGAATTGATCGACCTCACGCTCTTCCTTCACATGGAGACGAAGCCGGG
>JASHUD010000019.1 GCA_030040215.1 Methylovirgula sp. | reverse complement strand
ATGCCCGCCGGGAAGCGAAAAAACGCCATCGCACGGCGGCTTGGTGCGCGTGGCGATCAACACCAGGCCGCCGCGGAAGACGGCGATGCTGACCCCTAAGATCGGATGCGGCGGATCGAAACGATTCATCGGGATCATGGGTAAAGCCGTTGCTTCTCCCATTCGCCGTGCGGAGCGGCGCGGGAAAACCGGATCCGGTCGTGAAGACGAAAAATTCCGCGCGACCAGAATTCGATGCTGAGCGTGCGAATGCGGTAGCCGATCCAATAGGGCGGGCGCGGAATAGCGCCGAGCGCGAATTTCGCGGCATATTTGGCGACCGCCGCTTCCAGCGCCAAACGGCTTTCGAGCGGCCGCGATTGTTGGCTCGCCCAGGCCCCAATCCGGCTCTGCAGCGCCCGGGTCGCGAAATAAGCGTCGGCCTCGGCGTCACTGACGCGCTCGACGGGACCGCGGATGCGCACCTGCCGATGCAGCGATTTCCAGTAGAAAACCGCCGCCGCGTTGCGATTGGCGGCCAGTTCGCGCCCCTTGTCGCTCTCCGAATTGCCATAAAAAACAAAGCCGTTCGCATTAAATCCCTTGAGGAGCACCATGCGGACGTCTGGCATGCCGGCGGTGTCCGTGGTAGCCAATGCCATGGCACTGGCATCGTCGGGCTCGGATTTTTCCGCCTCGGCGAGCCATTCCGAAAAGAGCGCGAGGGGCTCGTCGGCGGCGGTGAAGTCATTCACGGTTAATTCATCCAGCCTAGACTCGTCGATGCGTCGAAAGCGAGCGAATGTGGAGCGGCGCTCAGCAGGGATTGCACATTGTCTTATATAGGAAACGCGGTGCCACGGAAGAAAGCGCAAGGGTTTTGGGCTTGCGCACTCGTTTCGCTCGGCTTGGCGCTCGGCGGCTGCTCGGTGTCGCTGCCCATGGGCTCGCTCATTGGCGCGCATGACGACGACGATCAGACCGCGTCGATCAAGACGCCCGAAAAACCGCCGATCGCCGGACTGCAAAGCACCGACTGGCAACACGCCAAAGTGGCGCTCGATAGCGCGCTCGGATCCGCCAATAGCGGCGCGGCCGTGGACTGGGACAATCCCGATTCGGGCACCAAAGGTTCATTTGCCGCCATCGGCGACGCCTATGCGACGGATACCGGAACCTGCCGCGGCTTTCGCGCCGCGGTCGATCACAAGGATTCCGACGACGCGCTGCAGGGCACGGCCTGCGCCAACGGCGCCGGCGATTGGGTCATCACCGACGTGAAGCCGTGGGGCAAGAGCTAACGCGCTTTCCTCGAAACATTGCGATTGATCCCGGCGCGCCAGCGCTGTAGCCCGGCCCCGATATGGAGAGAGCCGTGGAAAGAGCAATGCATTTTCACTTTGATTGGCGTCGCTTCGCCTGGATCGCGGTGCTGATCGGCGCGAGTATTGGCCTGAGCCTCGCCTTCGCCTGCGCCGTGCCTCTGGCGGCCTTCGCGGCGTTGGGCGCATTGACGATGCGTCGCAGCGAAGCCGTGCTTCTCGTGCTCGCGATCGTCGTTGCCAACCAATGCGTCGGCTTCGCCTTTCTGCATTATCCGGCGCAAGGTTTGGTATGGGGCGCGGCGTTTGCGCTGGTCGGCGTCGCCGCGGTCTTCGCGGCCGAATGGACCTACCGCAGTGCCGCCCTGGCGCATCCGATCGTCGGCTATGCGTCCGCCTTTGTGGCGGCATTCGCAGCCTATGAAGGCGGTCTCTTTCTGATCACCGTCGTTGCCGCGCCGGCCGATCTTGCGACCTACGCCGCGCCGATCGTCCTACGGATTCTGGCGATCAACGCGGCGGCCTTCGTGGGCCTTCTCCTGGCGGCGCGGATCGCGATCGGCATTCTCGGCGTGCCGGGCAGCCTTGGAATGCGCCAACGGGCGGTTTGAATCCGCAGGCTTGCGGCAGGCCGGCGCGCACCCCAAGTTGCCCGCTGAGACATTGCGCCTGCGCCGTTGCGGGCCGGCGTTCCTTTGGGCTCGACGATGCGCGATCCGTATACCGTTTTGGGCGTTTCGAAATCGGCCGATACGGCTGAGATCAAAAAGGCCTATCGCAGGCTTGCGAAGAAATTTCATCCCGACCAGAGCAAGGACCCCAAGGCGAAGGACAAATTCGCCGAGGTGAGCGCCGCCTATGAGATCCTCGGCGACGAGAAGAAGCGCGGCCAGTTCGACCGCGGAGAAATCGACGCCGAAGGCAAACCGCGTTTCCAAGGGTTCGAGGGTTTTGGGGCAGGGGCAGGTCCCGGCGGCTTTACGCGGCGCACTGGGCCGGGCGGCTTCGAGCATTTCGAATTTCGCAGCGCGCCGGGCGGCGGCGGGTTCGACGCGGGCGACATCTTCAGCGAATTGTTCGGCGCGGCAGGCCAGCGGCGTGCCGCGAGCGGCCAGACCCGGCCCTTGCCGCGCGGCGAGGATGTCGCTGCAGAGATCACCGTCAGCCTCCGCGAAGCCGTGCACGGCGGCAAGAGCCGGGTGACGTTGCCGACCGGCCGCACGCTCGAAGTCACGGTGCCGGCCGGCGTCGAGGACGGACGGCAGATCCGTCTCAAGGGCCAGGGCCTCCCAAGTCCGTTCGGCGGCGAGCCGGGTGACGCGCTCGTCGCCGTCAAGATTGCCAAACACCCGTACTTTCGGGTCGACGGGCGCGACCTTCGCCTCGATCTGCCGGTGACGCTTTACGAGGCGGTATTGGGCGGCAAAGTGAACGTGCCGACTCTGGATGGGCAGGTGGAACTCAACGTACCGGCCGGCTCGAACGGCGGGCGTACATTGCGGCTGCGCGGCAAAGGCCTGCCCGGCGCCAAGCCAGGCGATCTGCTGGTTACGCTGCGCATCGTGCTACCTGACGAGACCGACCCCGATCTCCTTGAACTGGCGCGCAAATGGCAGAAGCAGAAGCCGTATAATCCGCGCCAGGACCTGACATAGGCCGTGGGGCCGCTCCTCACGACAGCGCAACCAACTGTTGAACGAATTGATGGGGCCACCGCCTGCAATCGGGGGCGGGAACCGCTGGTTTCGCGCACATGGACTTGGCCAAGCGATGAAATCCGGGGTAAACGCAGATCAGTACCGGCGCGGCCGGCCCTTGTTTGCCCAGGATCGAGAATGAACCAGCCGGAACGCCTGCCCGTAGAAGCCGCCGTTCCCGGAATCTTGGCCGGTAAGCGCGGCCTCGTCATGGGCACCGCCAACAACCGCTCGATTGCCTGGGGCATCGCCAAGGCCGCCCGCGGCGCCGGCGCTCAGCTTGCCTTCACCTACCAAGGCGAATCGCTCGAAAAACGCGTCCGGCCGCTCGCCCAGGAACTCGACGCGCATGTCGTCGGCCATTGCGACGTGACCGACGTGGCAACCATCGACGCCGTGTTTCGCGAGGTCGAAAGGGTTTGGGGCAAACTCGATTTTTTGGTGCATTGCATCGCCTTCTCCGACAAGGATCAGTTGACGGGGCGCTACGTCGATACCACCGCGGAGAACTTCGCCAATACGCTGCTCGTCTCCTGTTATTCGTTCACCGCGATCGCGCAGCGCGCCGAAAAGCTGATGCCGGAAGGCGGCGCGTTGTTGACGCTGACCTACTACGGCGCCGAGAAGTGGATGCCGCATTATAACGTCATGGGCGTCGCCAAAGCGGCGCTCGAAGCGAGCGTGCGCTATCTCGCCGCCGATCTCGGCGAGAAGAACATCCGCGTCAATGCGATCTCGGCGGGGCCGATCAAGACGCTTGCGGCATCCGGCATCGGCGATTTCCGCTATATTCTGAAGTGGAACGAATATAACGCGCCGTTGCGCCGTTCGGTCACGATCGACGAAGTCGGCGAAAGCGCCGCGTTCCTTCTTTCGCCGCTGGCGCGCGGCATCACCGGCGAGATCTTGCATGTAGACGCCGGCTATCACATCGTCGGCATGAAAAACCCTGCGGCGCCCGATCTTTCGGCTTTGGCCAAGGAGTAAGCGTTCTCGCTGGCTCGGCGGCGGCGCTGCGGGCAGGACCCAATGTCCCACAATACGTTCGGCCATCTGTTTCGGGTAACGACCTTCGGCGAAAGCCACGGGCCGGCGATCGGCTGCGTGGTCGATGGCTGCCCGCCCGCGATTCCGCTCGAAGAGGAGGAGATCCAGCGCTTCCTCGACGAGCGGCGGCCGGGCCAGTCGCGGTTCACCAGCCAGCGCCAGGAATCCGATCGGGTAAAGATTCTCTCCGGCGTGTTCCGCGATTCGAGCGGCAAGCAAGTCACGACGGGGACACCCATCGCGCTGTTGATCGCCAACGAAGACGCACGCTCCAAGGACTACGATGCGATCAAGGACAAGTACCGGCCCGGGCACGCCGACTTCACTTACCAGATGAAATACGGGCTGCGCGACTGGCGCGGCAGCGGCCGCGCCTCGGCGCGCGAGACGGCGACACGGGTTGCCGCCGGCGCCATCGCCCGCAAAGTCATCCCCGGCGTCCGCGTGCGCGGCGCGCTCGTCGCCATCGGTGCGGACTGGATCGACCGGGCGAAATGGGATTGGGAGGAGACGCGCCGCAACCCATTCTTCTCGCCCGACGCCAAAGCCGCGATCCTCTTCGAGCGCAAGCTCGACGAGATTCGCAAGGCCGGCTCTTCGATCGGCGCGGTGATCGAAATCGTCGCAGAGGGCGTACCGGCCGGCTGGGGCACGCCGCTCTACGGCAAGCTCGACGCCGATCTCGCGGCGGCGCTGATGTCGATCAACGCGGTGAAAGGCGTCGAGATCGGCGACGGCTTCGCGGTCGCGGCGCTGTCAGGCGAAGAGAACGCCGACGAGATGCGCGCAAGCGCGGACGGCCGGCCTACGTTTCGCAGCAATCACGCCGGCGGCATTCTCGGCGGCATTTCGACCGGTCAGCCGATCGTGGCGCGTTTCGCGGTAAAGCCCACTTCGTCGATTCTGACGCCGCGCCGGACGATCGACCGTTCCGGTGTCGAGACGGAGATCTCTACGAAGGGACGCCACGATCCTTGCGTCGGCATCAGGGCCGTGCCGATCGGCGAAGCGATGGTCGCCTGTGTGCTCGCCGACCAGTTCCTGCGTCACCGGGCGCAGATCGGATAGGCGTGAGAAGCCACACGGGATGGAGCGCAGATCATGAAGGAGTCGATGACAACGTCGGTGAACGAAGTCACGCGGGTGCGGTTCGACAGCCGCCGATCGTTCGACGAAGTTCGCACCGCGTTGCGCCGCGTTCTGGGAACTTCAAAGCTGCAGGAAGTCTTCGACCATGCCCGCGCGGTACGCCGCCCGGAGGATTTCGAGCGGCTTCTTGCCCCGGTCATCGGCGACAGCGGTTTTGTACTCTTTTTGGAGCTCGATCACAGCGGCTGGCTTCCACTCTACGGGATCAGGCAAAAAGCCGTGCGCC
>JASHUD010000127.1 GCA_030040215.1 Methylovirgula sp. | reverse complement strand
TCGCCGATGACGTTCATCACTTCCGATTCGCCGGCCCGCTCGCGCCGCTTGTCGACGATGGCGAGCGGCGCGTCGATACGTTTGGCCAGCGCCCGGGCGCGCACCACGCCGCCGACGTCGGGCGAGACGACCATCAGATTGCCGAGGCCGTTGCGCTCCTTGATGTCGCGCACCATCACCGGGGCGGCAAAAAGATTGTCGGTGGGAATATCGAAGAACCCTTGAATCTGTCCGGCATGCAGATCGACGGTCAGCACCCGGTCGGCTCCCGCCCGGGTGATCATGTTGGAGACCAACTTTGCCGAAATCGGCGTGCGCGGGCCGGCTTTGCGGTCCTGCCGCGCATAACCGAAATAGGGAATAACGGCGGTGATGCGCTTGGCCGATGCGCGCCTGAGCGCATCGATCATGATCAGCATCTCCATCAAGTGGTCGTTGGCCGGAAACGAGGTCGATTGAACGACGAACGTGTCCTGGCCGCGGACGTTCTCCTGGATCTCGACGAAGACCTCCATATCGGCGAAGCGCCGCACCTGGCATTTGGTCAAAGGCACGCCGATGTAGGCGGCGATTTCGGCCGTCAGGGCGCGGTTGGAGTTGCCGGCAAGGATCTTCATTGCGGATGGGACGCGGTCACGGCGCGACTATGCCCGCTTGCCACGGCAATCGCAACGCCCTAGCGCACGCGCGACCAGATCTGGCTGCCGCACGGGCCGCCGCCCGGAGCGCAGCCGGAGATCTTGAGCGCCGATTCGCCGTCGAGCGATATTTGTGTCGAATAATACTGTCCGTCATCGGCGTCATAGCTCGTCCCGGCCCAGACGTTTCGGCCATGCGGGCGCATGTTGATCAGCACCTCCATGCCGAGCACCGAGCGATTGCGTTTGGCCGGATCGGGGTTGCGGATGTCCTTGCCGGGCACCGTGGAGGTCGTTGCGACACTGCCACAAAGCGCCGCGCCGCACCTGTGGATGCGAATCGTGGCCGTGCCGTCCGCGACCCGCCATTCGCCAAGCGGGTCTGCAAGAGCGGCCGTCGAGGCGGTGAGTAGGAAGACGAGGCAGAGCGGGCGACCGATCAACCAGAACCTCATATGGTTTCCTCCACATCGATAACTAACGGGATCCGCGAAAGCGGAAACCCAAAGGAATAATCCGAGGACCTCGGAAGGGAAGGGCGCTAGCGGAGGGCCGCCATGCCGACGCCGCCGGATGGCGGTGACGACGATGGCGGTGCCGCGCCCGGGGGTGTAGCGGCGACGACCGTTTGGCCGTCGATCGCGGCCACATTGTGCCCGTCGGAAGGCGGTTGATTAGCGGCAAGGATTGCCTCCGGCGTGTTGGTCATGACCGCGGCAAGATCATCGGCGCTCTTGGCGGCCACGGCGGCTAGCGCCTGATCATCGACCAGCGACCACGGATCGGCTGCTTGTCCTTTGATGAGGATCTCATCCTCGACCCTCTGTGTGCGCTCCTTCTTCGAATCAAAAACGTCGAGGACAAAGGCGATCGCGGTTGCGTCTCCCTCGGGATGGGCGCTGAGATAGCCGCGCACGAAATAATTCGCCTTGTCGGGATCGGTAAAGTTTACGTCGCCGCTCCTCGCGGCGTCCGCGAAAATTGGCGTGAAACGGTCGGTGATTTCCTGCGGTGCACCGGAGAAGCTCGCCAAGGCTACGGTCGCCCCGGCGGGGCTTACCCCGGGGCGACGCGCCATATTCGTCGGGGGCGGCGCCGACGGATCGGGCCCTTGCGCAAGGTTGTTGTCCACGCAGCCGGAGAGCAAACATGCCAAAACGATCCCGGGCAAAGAAGGATACCGCGACGCGTGGTGCCTCGATTTACGCACACCCGCGACGGGCGCAGCCACGCCGCAACTTCGACCCATATCGCCTCGACTGGAATTCCGCGGACCCGCCCCCACAGCGGAGCTAAAGAGCTAACCCGAATTTGCCGGTACGTCCAGAGAGGGTCCAGACTGGCGGCAAATTTGCCGGCTGCGCGCGATGCAAATCTCTTGCGGCCCTTTTTCTCGCTGCCGCAGACGCCTAAATCGTCGGTTGGATGACCCAATTCCCGGAGAAACCATCGAGCGAGTCGGGCTGCGCCGCCAAGAGCGACGCGATCGAAGCAACGCACGCCCCACCGGTGCCGATCGAAGTCGATGCCGCCGCCTCGCTTGCGCCCGGCGTCGAGGTCATCAAATCCTATTGGCAGCATGCGCCGATCGGCCCGGGCGTCTATCGGATGATCGCCGCCGACGGCGAGGTACTCTACGTCGGCAAGGCGAAGAGCGTGCGCAAACGCATCGCGAGCTATCTGCGCGGCGGCGGCCATACGAGCCGCATCGCGCGGATGATTTCGCTGACCGCCTCGATGGTGTTCGTATCGACCGAAACCGAAACGGAAGCACTGCTGCTGGAGACGAACTACATCAAGCAGATGAAGCCGCGTTTCAACGTGTTGATGCGCGACGACAAATCGTTTCCCTATATTTTTCTCGGCGGCGATCACGTCGCCCCGCAGATCGCCAAGCACCGCGGCGCGCGCGACCGCAAGGGCGACTATTTCGGGCCGTTCGCCAGCGTCTGGGCGGTGAACCGTACGCTGAACGCACTGGAGCGCGCCTTTCTCCTGCGTTCCTGCTCGGACAGCTATTTCGCAAATCGCACGCGGCCCTGCCTGCTTTACCAGATCAAGCGTTGCTCGGCGCCGTGCACCGGCGAGATCAGCGCGGACGATTATGCAAAGCTGGTCGGGGAGGCGCGCGATTTTCTCTCCGGTAGGAGCCGCGCGGTGCGCGACCTCCTCGCCAAGGAGATGGCCGAGGCGTCCGATGCGCTCGATTACGAGCGCGCCGCGCGGCTGCGCGACCGCGTCGCGGCGCTCTCCGCGATCCAAGGCGAGCAAGGCATCAATCCGAAGAGCGTCGAGGAGGCCGACGTCTTCGCGATCGCCGAAGAGGCCGGGCAGTTCTGCATCGAAGTGTTCTTTTTCCGCACCTATCAGAATTGGGGAAACCGCGCCTATTTCCCGCGCGCCGACAAAAGCCTTGCGCCGGGCGAAGTGCTCGGCGCCTTTCTCGCCCAGTTCTATGCGGAGCGGCCGGCGCCGCGGCTCATTCTTCTCTCCCATGACATCGAGGACCGCGACGTGCTGGAGCGCGCGCTCCGCGAGCGGATGGGGCATCGCGTCGAGATCGGCGTGCCGCAGCGCGGCGAGAAGAAAGACCTTGTCGAACATGCCGCCCAGAACGCGCGCGAAACGTTGGGGCGCAAACTCTCCGAAGGCGCGAGCCAGGAGAAACTGCTCGCCGCGCTGGCCGCGGCCTTCGGCCTCGACAGGTCGCCGCGGCGCATCGAGGTCTACGACAATTCGCATATCATGGGCGCGAACGCGGTCGGCGTGATGATCGTTGCCGGCCCGGCCGGGTTCATGAAGGCCCACTACCGCACCTTCAACATCAAAGACGAGGATTTAACGCCCGGCGACGACACCGCCATGATGCGCGAAGTCTTGCGCCGCCGCTTCACGCGGCTGGTCAAGGAAACCGCGAGCGGCGGCGAGGAAGACTCTGACGCTTTTCCGCAGCGCCCCGATCTCGTCCTCGTTGACGGCGGGCAGGCGCAATTCGAAGCTGCCGGCGCGGAGCTCGCCGATCTCGGCATCGACAACGTCGCGATCGTCGCGATCGCCAAGGGGTTGGATCGCGACGCCGGCCGCGAGACGTTCTTCGTCGCCGGGAAGGAGCCGTTCCGACTCTCGCCGCGCGATCCGGCGCTCTATTTCGTCGAGCGGCTGCGCGACGAGGCGCATCGCTTCGCCATCGGCACGCACCGGGCGCGGCGCAAGAAGGACTTTACACGAAGCCCGCTCGACGAAATCGCCGGCATCGGGCCGGCGCGCAAGCGCGCGCTGTTGAACGCCTTCGGCACCGCCAAGGCGATCTCCCGCGCCGGTCTCGCCGATCTCGAAAAGGTAGACGGCATCAATGCCGCGACCGCCAAGCTCGTCTATGACTTCTTCCATGGGGAAGGCGGCGGTTGATGGTCGTGTCCCTGTTCGGTCAGCACTTCGATGACGCGGCATGCGGCGATCTTGCCACGCGCGCACCCCTTCGCCATGCGGTCAAGCTCCGCCTTGAGCGCGGTCAGCCGCGCGATCTTATCGTTCACTTCGGCGAGCCTGGCGCGGGCGATGCGGTCGGCTTCGCCGCAGGATTGTTCCGGCTTTTCCTGTAGCGCGAGCAAGGTGCGGACCGCGCTCAACTCGAATCCCAATTGGCGCGCGTGGCGGATGAACGCCAATCGCGCCGCGTCGTCGGCTGCGTAAAGCCGGCGGTTGCTCTTCGTGCGCGGCGGCGCCGGTAAAAGGCCGATCTGCTCGTAATAGCGGATCGTCGGGATTTTCACGCCCGTCTTGCGCGCCAAAACCCCAATCGGCACGGCGTATTTCATTCTGCTTGATCCTCTAGTCGCTAGAGAATGTAGGGTCGAATAGGCGGCGTGAAAAGAGGCATGTCCGATGGCTCATTCTCATCCTGGGGAATCCTGCGGATGCCGCGGCAATCCGCGCTTCGACGGGCTCGATCCGACCTACAGACGCATCCTGTGGACGGTCATCGCCCTCAATGCGGCAATGTTCGCGGTCGAAATGACGGCCGGCGCCCTGGCGCGGTCCCAGGCGCTGCAGGCTGATGCGCTCGACTTTCTCGCCGACACGATGACTTACGGCCTGAGCCTGGCGGTCATCGGTGCATCCTTGCGGACGCGTGCGACGGCCGCTCTCGGCAAAGGCGCGAGCCTTTCCTTGATCAGCCTCTGGGTGCTCGGCTCGACGATCTATCGCGCCTTCTTTCTTTCGCTGCCGCGCGCCGAGGTGATGGGCGCCGTGGCGGTGCTTGCGCTCGCGGCCAATGCGGCCAGCGTGATTCTGCTCGTGCGCTACAAGGACGGCGACGCCAACATTCGCTCCGTATGGCTGTGTTCGCGGAACGATGCCATCGGCAACGTCGTGGTGATGATCGCGGCGCTCGGGGTGTGGGGCAGCCGCACGGCATGGCCCGATCTTGCGGTCGCAGGCTTCATGGCTTCTCTTTTCCTCAGTTCGTCGGTGCAGATCCTGCGTCAGGCTTGGCGCGAGTACCGATCCGGCGAGGCGGACGCAGTTCACATACCGGACCATCGCCATGCCCGGCATGTCGTCGATGCTGCCGACCGCTGCGATTAAATCTCCCGGCCTAATCTATTGACCTTTCCGCCTTGGGCATGTTCCCTCGGTCGCATGCTGAATTCGCTCTCGGCTGGTACGGATCGTCGCTCAAGTCTGCCCAATCTCCTGACGTATGGCCGGGTGATCGCCGTACCGTTGGTCGTCGCCTGTCTTTTCTGGCCGGCGGTCGCCGCCATGCGCTGGGTGGCGCTGGGCATTTTCATCGTCGCCGGGATCAGTGATTTTCTTGACGGCTATCTGGCTCGGGCTTGGGCGCTGCAATCCTCGCTCGGCCGGATGCTCGACCCGATCGCCGACAAGCTGCTGGTCTCCGCCGTACTGCTGATGCTCGCCGCCGATCGCACGATCGGCGGTTTTTCGCTCTGGGCGGCGATCATCATTTTGTGCCGCGAGATTCTGGTCTCCGGCCTGCGCGAATATTTGGCCGAGCTCAAGGTGCCGGTGCCGGTGAGCCGGGTCGCGAAGTGGAAAACGTTTCTTCAACTCGTCGCGCTCGGATTTTTGATCGCCGGGCCGGCCGGAGAACGGATCCTGCCGGAAACCGTGAAGATCGGGCTTGTGCTTCTCTGGGTCGCGGCGCTGCTGACGCTCTATACCGGCTGGGATTATCTTCAGGCGAGCATTCATCACGCCGCCGAAAAGAGAGAATCGTGAAAGCGCTCTATTTCGCCTGGGTGCGCGAGCGCGTCGG
>JASHUD010000126.1 GCA_030040215.1 Methylovirgula sp. | reverse complement strand
GAGCGTCTCTTTTCCGGTCCGGCCGACGTCTCGGAAGCGGTCTACCGGCTCGCCGAAGCGGCGCGTGAGGGAAAGCGCAATTCCGAGGAGCTGCGGCTCGCCCCGCCGCTGAGCGGCGATGCCGAGGTCGGCTGGTACCGCATCCGCGTGCGCCCGCTCAACTATCGCGGCGGCAAACGCACGACGCTTTGGTCCGTCGCCGACGTCACGCGCGAGCGCGAACGGCACGAAAACGTCTTTCAGGAGCTGCAGCATGCCATCGACTTCCTCGATCACGCACCGGCCGGTTTTTTCTCGTGCGATGCATCGGGCGCCGTCTCCTACATGAACGCGACGCTCGCGCAATGGCTCGATTACGACCTCGCCCAAGTCGGCTCCGGTGGGATGGAACTCGGCGATTTTGCGGCAGGCGGCGGCGCGGTGCTGCTTTCGAGCCTGAGCGGCGCGCCGGGCGAAGTGGTCACCGAGCAGTTCGACATGGAGTTCCGCCGCCGCAACGGCCAGAGCCTGCCGGTTCGGCTCCTGCATCGCGTCGCGTTCGGTCAGGATGGAGTGCCCGGCGCGTCGCGCACGCTCGTTTTCAATCGCGCCCCCGGCGAAGAGCCGGCCGAGGACCTGCGTGCGGCCGAGGTGCGATTCGCGCGGGTGTTCAATGCGACGCCGATGGCGATCGCCATCGTTGATCGCGACGGGCGCGTCAAACGTTCGAACGCCGCTTTTGCCAAATTGATGCCGGAAGCGCTCAAGGGCGCCGATCAGCGCAACATCCATGCCGGCGTGCTGGAGAGCGACCGCGCCGCGCTCGAAGCGGCGATTGTCGCCGCCGCCGCTTCAAAAAGCGACATCGCGCCGGTCGACATCGGCCTCAAAGGCGAGCGCGGCCGCTCGGCGCGCCTGTTGATCTCGGCGGCCGACGAGACCGACGGGCCGGGCGCAACGATCTATGCGCTCGATACGACGGAGCTGCGCACGCTCAAGGAGAATTTCGCGCAATCGCAGAAGATGCAGGCCATCGGCCAGCTTGCCGGCGGCGTCGCGCATGATTTCAACAATGTCTTGACCGCGATCATCGGCTATTCCGACCTACTGCTCGCCAACCATCGGCCGACCGATCCGTCCTTTCAGGACATCATGCAGATCAAGCAGAACGCCAATCGTGCCGCCGGATTGGTGCGCCAGCTGCTCGCCTTCTCGCGCCGTCAGACGCTGCGCCCCGAAGTCATTCAGCTTGGCGACGCGCTCTCCGAACTGTTGATCTTGTTGCGCCGCCTCGTCGGCGAGAAGATCAGCCTCGATTTGCGCCACGGGCGCGATCTCTGGCTCGTCAAGGCCGATCTCAATCAGTTGGAGCAGGTGGTCATCAACCTGGTCGTCAACGCCCGCGACGCGATGCCGGAGGGCGGGCGGATCGAACTGCGCGTCAACAATCTTGCCGCGGCGGAGTGCGCCCGGCTCGACGAAGAAGCCCTGCCGGCGGCCGAATACGTGATGGTCGAAGTCGAAGACACCGGAACCGGAATTGCGGCCGAGGTGCGCGAGAAAATCTTCGAGCCGTTCTTCACGACCAAGGAGGTCGGCAAAGGCACCGGGCTGGGGCTTTCCATGGTCTACGGCATCGTCAAACAGACCGGCGGCTTTGTGTTCTGCGATTCCAGGCTGGGGGCGGGCACGACGTTTCGCATCCTCTTGCCGCGCTACGTCGCGCGCGCCGAGGAGGAAGAAGCGCGCAAAGAACCGGCCAAGAAAGCCGCCGCGGATCTCACCGGCCACGGCACCATCCTGCTCGTCGAAGACGAAGAGGCGGTACGCGCCTTCGGCGCGCGGGCGCTCTCGGCGCGCGGCTATAGCGTGCTCGAGGCGGCAAACGGGGCCGAGGCGCTCGAACTGGTCGACAGGAATCCCGGCAAGATCGACCTCATCGTTTCCGATGTGGTGATGCCGGAAATGGACGGACCCACGATGTTCGGCGAATTGCGCAAGCGCGGCGTGGCGGCCAAGGTGATCTTCGTCTCGGGCTACGCCGAAGAAGCCTTCGCCAAGAATTTGCCCGAGGGCCACGACTTTGGCTTCCTTGCCAAACCGTTCACCTTGAAACAGCTGATCGAGGCGGTCAAAAACGCGGCCGCACCGGCTGTCTGAAGCGCATGACGAGGCGGCGAACCGCAGGCTTGCTAGAAACGCCGATCCGCCGCAAATTTCGGCCAAAGATGTCCGTCCGCGGCTGAACGATATGTCACATGCGTTTGAGATCGTCATCCCAACCCGAAACGGCGCGAGGTGGCTCGGCCAGTTCCTCGCGGCTTACCGCAAGCTTGGGATCGATCCGCTTTATATCGTCGACGCGCGGAGCGAGGATCGGACAGAAGAGTTGTTGCGATCCGCGGGTGCGCGCACCGCTTTGTGTCGCATGGAAGCGGACTTTCCCGAAGGCGGGATGATCGAATTTGCTTCGCACCTCGTGGAACGCGATTGGATACTTCGCATCGACGATGACGAGTTTCCTTCCCGCCGGCTGCTTGTATGGGCGGAAGAAACGGGCTGTCGAACGAATGTGGACTGCTGGAGCTTATCCAGGCTCCCGCTTCTGAGATACGAAGATGGGATCAGATATGCCCGGCTTCGCAGCCTTCATCATTCCGGCAAAGAATTCATCGGTCCGCATAACCGGCTCTATCGGCATAGACGGGTTGAATATTGCCACGAGATGCATTCGGCGGGGTTTAAAACACACCGTATGCAGTTTGCGCCGGCGGACGCATTCTTGGTGCATTGTGAAGTCCTGCTGAAAAACGCGACAGAGAGACTGGAGAAATTGCGGCGATACGAGGCCGGAACACCGGGCTCTGGCTGGAAATTCGCCTATCATTCTTTGCCGGAATTGTTCCCGCAGGTGAATCGACGACCCGCGCCGTTGCCGAGCGATGAGTTCGATGCTCTGCTCGGCTCGCTTCCACAGCCCCAAGCCGCGCGCGTCACCCTGACGGAAGAGGAACGGCGGACGATTCACCGTGCGGCGAAGGCGCTTGCCAGGCAAGACCGGCGCATGAAAAGCTTGTTTGCGAACAAGAAATTTGCCGAGTTCGTATGCACCAGCGGGAGGGCGATCGGCTTCCTCGACAAGTGGTTTCCCGTGCAGGCGATTGCGCAGCGGCTTCATCGATATGGGGCCGATCTGCATTGGGGCGCCGAACTTCGCGAAATGCGGCGTCCAGGCGATCCGCAATCGTGATTGGCGGATCCGAAAGAAAAAACGGCGGTGTCTCAGTTCGAAATTGGGGGGCCTTGACGGCGCCTCGCGGCAAATCCGCTAGAGGCTCGTCCTTTGCTGAAATTCAATCGTTGCCGCCTCATATAAAATTCTATCGGCATGCACAAGCGGTTCGATCGCATTACAAAGCTCTTCCGTTTTGACAACCTTCGGTGCTTCTGAAAAACCCTCGATCTTTTGCGCAAACTCATCGGTGCGATGCGCGGACTCGAATTCACGGGGAGGCTCAAAGCCCAGTTGCTTCAGCATAGCGTGGACAGACCGATTCATTTGCTCAGTTAAGCCCAAAGCGTCCAGGCAGAGGATCCGCATCCTTGCAATTTCGAGTGCATCGGCAACTTCTTTTTTCGATTCCTCTACCGAGACGCGTTTATATGAGGTTCCAAAAGCTCGAAGATAGGCATTATTGAGTCGAGGAGAGCCGACAACGCTTGGATGACGAAAGAACGCGTCAGGTTCATAGCGCTGAGCCAAGGCAACAAATTCATTGGCCTCAGCCATAACTGACGGATGACATCGGTGAAATCTGTAGAATGAAATCAGACGCTCAACGGGATCTCGGAAAATTGCAATGCGTTTCAGCATCGGCCTTGGAATAATTGCTGTGGTTGCATAGTCGATATGACCGGAGATGAAATCGTAATAGGCCAACTCCAAAGCCGAGAGATCGTGCAGATTAAACATATGAATAGGAGAAACGCGATCCGCATCAAAATATTTTGAGAACAGAGCGTGGAAGGTCGTTCCCGCCGTCTTCTCTAAATGAATAAAGCAGAAAGCTGTACGCTCGGCCTTCCTCGCTTTGAAGAAGCAGCTTTCCAAGCGCCGAAGGATTTTCGATTTTCGGACCATTCAGTATTGATCGCCTCCGATTCCGGCTCGCGCCACGCCGCAGCGCCCATCGATCCGCGAGCAATCCGAGGGTTACCCGAGCAATTATGTCCGGAATACGTTGGAGTGCCTACGCATTGGGTCGCGGGCTCACCGGTAAGTGATCAATGGGAGAGAGTTTGTCGGCATCTGTTCGTCGGGCAGGCGCTTTGTCCATGGGGACGCCGATAACTGTCCTCCTGCAATTTCAAACTGGAGACACTGCCGAAAAAACCGCTTGGCAGGGGGATATTATACTTGACGTAGCACGTTGGATGTAGTAGGTTGATTCCATAAGGAGTTAGCCATGTCATCCGTCCTTTCCGATAAGCACTTTCACGATGAGCGCGCGGCCTACGCCTTTTTAGAGGCTAGGATTTGGGCGCACGGTCCGGTTTGCCCCCACTGCGGCAATGCCGATCCGAATCGCATTGTCAAAATGGCCGGGAAAAGCACTCGGATAGGCGTCCACAACTGCCGCGAATGCCGCAAGCCTTTCACCGTGAAGGTCGGCACTGTTTTCGAGGCCAGCCATGTGCCGCTTCGCCTTTGGCTGCAAGCGGTGCATCTGCTTTGCTCATCCA
>JASHUD010000018.1 GCA_030040215.1 Methylovirgula sp. | reverse complement strand
GAATATGCTGTGGAGGCGTGACGTATTGGAGGGAGGCGGCGGCATTCGCGCGCTCGCCGCCGAGATTGCCGAAGACGCAGCGTCAACCAAGCTGGTGCGTCGCGCCGGCCTAAAGATCCACCTCGTCGACAGTCCGTTCAAACAGCCACTTGGACGGCGCACGCTTCACGATCTCTGGCATCGGCAAATCCGCTGGGCGCGGATGCGCCGCAAGACGTTCCCGGCGCATTATCTGCCGGAGATCCTCGCAGGCTGCGCGACGCCGGCGCTGGTCGGCGCCTATGCCGCCGATCTCATCGGCTGGAACGTACCGCTGACCGCGGGGCTGGTGCTTGCCTCGCTCTATTGCGGGGAGATGATTCTGGCCTACGCCAACCGCTGGCACATCTCTTGGCGCCTACCCTTCCTGTTTTTGCTGCGCGACATGATGCAGCCCGTCATCTATCTGGACGCGTGGCTGATGGACGATTTCATCTGGCGCGGCACCGCCATGAGCGTGCGCGAGGAAGAAAAGCCGAGCACGTAGCGGCTCATTCGTCATTGCGGGCGAAGCGAAGCAATCCAGAAAGAAAGCTGGGTTGCTTCGTCGCTTTGCTCCTTGCAATGGCGATCGACCTATTCCGCCGCGACCTCGGCGCCGTTCGGGCGCTGCAGGCGCTCGGCCTTCAGAAGCTCGGCCACCAGGAAGGCGACTTCGATCGCCTGTTCGGCGTTAAGGCGCGGGTCGCAATAGGTGTGGTAGCGGTCGGAGAGATCCGCTTCCGAAATGGCGCGGGCGCCGCCCGTGCATTCGGTGACGTTCTTGCCGGTCATCTCCAAATGCACGCCGCCCGCATACGTCCCCTCGGCATGATGCACGGCGAAGAAGGCGCGCGTCTCGCCGATGATCCGTTCGAACGGCCGGGTTTTGTAGCCACCCTTCGCCTTGATCGTATTGCCGTGCATCGGATCGCAGGTCCAAAGCACGTTGCGGCCTTCGCGTTTGACCGCGCGAAGCAGCTTCGGCAGCGCTTCGCCGACCTTGTCCGCGCCGAAACGGCAGATCAGCGTCAAGCGGCCCGGCTCGTTCTCCGGATCGAGGATGTCGATGAGACGCAGCAACGCGTCGGGCTTGAGCGAGGGACCGCATTTGAGGCCGAGCGGATTTTTGATGCCGCGCATATATTCGATATGCGCATGATCGGGCTGGCGCGTGCGGTCGCCGACCCAAAGCATGTGGCCCGAGGTCGCGTAATAATCGCCGGTAGTTGAATCGATGCGCGTCATCGCCTGCTCATAGCCGAGCAGCAGCGCCTCGTGCGAAGTGTAGAAATCGGTCTGCCGCAACTCCTGCTGCGATTCTGGGTCGAGGCCGATGGCGCGCATGAAGCCGAGCGTCTCGGTAATGCGGTCGGCGAGTTCCTGGTAGCGCGCCGATTGCGGACTGTCCTTGATGAAGCCCAACATCCAGCGATGTGCGTTTTCGAGATTGGCGTAGCCGCCCGAAGCGAAGGCGCGGATGAGATTGAGCGTCGCGGCGGACTGCCGATAGGCCATGAGCTGGCGCACCGGATCCGGCACGCGCGCCGCCTCATTGAAGGCGATGTCGTTGACGATGTCGCCGCGATAGCTCGGCAGCGCGACGCCGTCCTTGTTCTCCATCGGCTCCGAGCGCGGCTTGGCGAACTGGCCGGCAACGCGCCCAACTTTGACCACCGGCAGCGCGGCGCCGAAGGTCATCACCACCGCCATCTGCAGGAAGACACGGAAGAAGTCGCGGATGTTGTCGGCCGCGTGCTCGGCGAAACTCTCGGCGCAATCGCCGCCTTGGAACAAAAACGCTTCGCCCTTCGCGGCCTTGGCGAGCAGCGCTTTGAGCTTGCGCGCCTCGCCGGCGAAGACCAGCGGCGGAAACGAGCTCAACTGCCGCTCCACGTCGGCGAGCGCCGCGGCGTTCGGATAAACCGGCGCCTGCTCCAGAGGCTTCGTCCGCCAGCTATCGGGCGACCAGGATTCGGGGTGCATAGTCTCGGTCCGATGAATGGGCGCGATCCTTCTCCATCCAGGAGGGATCTCGCGCGAGCCTTTTACACGCCGGCGCATGGATTTGCGACGCCAAACTCGCCGCTCGGCTAACCGGGCCTTTACGGCATCCGCTCTTCGTCCGGAAGCGCGGCCGCCTCGCCGGGGTCAAGCTTCATCTGCTCGTAGCGCGCGCTGCGCGAATGCAAGGTAACGAGCTCCTCGGCCGAGGTCGGATGGACCGGCATGGTGGCGTCGAAATCGGCTTTTTTTGCGCCAATTTTCACTGCAATAGCAATGACCTGCATCATTTCAGCCGCACCTTCGCCGAGCACGTGGACGCCAAGCACCCGGTCGGTTTCGCCATCCACGACGATTTTCATGAGCACCATGTCCTTGCGCCCCGACAACGCCGCCTTCAGCGGCCGGAACCGCGTCGCGTAAACATCGACGCAAGCATAAGCGGCACGCGCTTCGGCCTCGCTGAGGCCCACCGTGCCGAGCTCCGGCGTTGAAAACACGGCGGTGGCGATATTCGTGTGATCGACCGCCCATTTCTTGCCGCCGAATACCGTGTCGGCGAAGGCATGTCCGTCGCGCACCGCGACCGGTGTGAGCGCAACCCGGTTACTCACGTCGCCGAGCGCATAGATCGAAGGCAGGCTCGATTGCGACCATGCATCGACCTTGATCGCGCCGAGCGCGTCGAGCGCGACGCCGAGCCTTTCGAGACCGAGGCCTCGTGTATTCGCGTGACGGCCGGTCGCCACCATCACCTGATCGGCGTCGACGCTGTCTCCGTTGGTCAGCGCCACGGAAAGTCCGTGCTTCGTCTTGTCGATGCGGGTTGGCGGATTGGTAAACTTGAACGCGACTCCCGCTTCGGCCAGAGCGTCGCGCAGCGCGAGCCGCAAATCCTCGTCGAAGCCGCGCAAGATGTTTTCGGCGCGCATGGCGAGCGTCACGTGGCTGCCGACCCGCGTCAGCAGCGAAGCGAATTCGACCGCGATATAGCCGCCGCCGACGATCAAGATGCGCCGTGGAAGCTCGGGCAGGTCGAAGATTTCGTTCGAGGTGATCGTGTGTTCGAGGCCGGCTATATCGGGTGCCAGGAAGGGTGCGGAGCCTGTGGCGACAAGAATGATCCGCGCGCTGACGACACGATCGTCGGCAAGCAGCCGGACCTTGTGGACATCATCGACGACGGCGCGCGATTTGACGACCTTCACGCCGGCCCCCTCCAGATGCGCGCGATAAATCGCCGAGAGCCGCGAGATCTCTTTCTCCTTCGCGGCGACGAGTTTACCCCAGTCGAACGTCGGCTTCGGCACGCTCCAGCCGTACCCGGCCGCCTCGGCAAACTCGTCGTTAAAACGACTCGCGTAGACGAGCAGTTTCTTCGGCACGCAGCCGCGGATCACGCAGGTGCCGCCGATGCGGAATTCTTCGGCGAGCAACACTTTCGCGCCATGCCCCGCGGCGACGCGCGCGGCACGCACGCCGCCCGAGCCCGCCCCGATGACGCAGAGATCGACGTCAAATTCCGGCATCGGGATTTCCCAGAATTTCAATTCCTTGCGGACCCGCGGAAATAACCGCCGTCGCCAAGCCCAGAAAGAGCCCGTGCTCGACGACCCCCGGGATCGCATTGAGCCGCGCCGCCAGCTCTTCCGGCGCGGGAATGGCGCCGAACGCGCAATCGACGATATGATTTCCACCGTCCGAAACGAAAACTTCGCCGTTCGCCGCTTTGCGCAGATTGATCGGGCCCTCGATTGCGCAGGCCTGCGCCGCGCCCGCGATCAAGCGCCGCGTCGCGGCAAGGCCGAACCGGTTCACCTCGACGGGGAGCGGAAATCTACCCAGCGTTTCGACGGCCTTCGAGGAATCGGCGATGACGATCATCCGGCGCGAAGCGGCGGCGACAATCTTCTCGCGCAGCAGCGCGCCGCCGCCGCCTTTGATGAGACGCAGCGCGGGATCGAACTCGTCCGCCCCGTCGATCGTCAGATCGAGTTCGCCGATCTCATCGAGGCTGGCGAGCGGAATGGCGAGCGCCTGCGCCTGAGCGCGCGTGGCCTCCGAGGTCGGCACTCCGATGACCTGCAAGCCCTGCGCGACGCGCATCCCGAGCAGCGCGACAAAGCGCGCCGCCGTGCTGCCGGTGCCGAGTCCGAGCCGCATGCCGGGGCGCACCAAATCGAGGGCGGCGGCCGCGGCCTGCCCTTTTGCGATTTCCGGATCGAAGCCGTGCATGGTCAGCGGTTAGGGCTTCACTCGGCCAACGTCAACGGCCGCCTATTTTGCCGGCGGCGTACAGACCACCGCGCTGTTCAACACATAGCAGATCGACATCATGCCGGTGCGCAGATCGACGCGGAACACGCCGCCTTCACGTTCGTGGCTGGAGGCGACGAGCGCATAGTCGCTCGGTCCTTGCGGGCCGGCGCCTTCGCCCGGCTCGTAGCAGAGCGTCACGCCGATCGTGCCCTCTTTCAGGCCGTATTGGCAGGCGCCGACCTCGCCGGTGGCTTTATCGAGCCGATAGATCCGGTTCAGGTCCTTTTCCGGCGCAGCCAGGAATTCATAGCTTGCGGCCACGGCCTGTCCAGCCCAACCGGCGATGCCGAGGCCGAGCCATAAGATGCACGTTTGTTGCTGGGGAAAGCGCATGATCGGCTCCGCGAATCGCCGTCTCTTTATACGCGAGCCCGGCGGCGAGCGCATCCGCGGCCCCGGCAGCGCTTGATCCGCACGCCGCCCCGTCCTATGCGGAACCGATGACCGCCCCCCTCCTCGTCTTCGATCTTGACGGGACGCTTGCCGAAACGGCGCCCGACCTCGCCGCGACGCTTAATGTGATCCTGGCGCGCGAAGGCTTGCAGCCCGTCCCCTACGAGACCGCCCGCAAGATGATCGGCGGCGGCGCCAGGCTGATGATCGAGCGCGGCTTGGCGCGCAACGGCGCGCGCCTGCCGGAAGAGAAGGTCGACCGGCTTTTCGACGATTTCCTCGCTTATTACGAGGCGCATATCGCCGACGCCTCGACGCTTTATCCGGGCGTCGTGGCGGCGCTCGACCGTTTCGAAGAAGCCGGCTGGCGCTTCGCGGTCTGCACGAACAAAATCGAGCAAGCCTCGATTCTACTGCTCAAAGCGCTGGGGATTGCCGATCGATTCGCGGTGATCTGCGGGAAGGAAACGTTTCCGGTGAGCAAGCCCGACCAACGCGCTTTGCTGATGGCCATCGAAAAAGCCGGCGGCCGCCACGAGAACGCGATCATGGTGGGCGATTCGAAGGTCGACGTCGAAACCGCGCGGAATGCCGGCGTGCCGATCATCGCCGTCGATTTCGGCTACACGGATGAACCGGTCGCGACCTACAAGCCGAACCGGGTGATCTCGCATTTCGACGATCTCTGGGACGCGGTCGCCGACATCCACAGAGAGGGCGACCGTCCAAGAGCCCGCCCGGCGCCTTGACTCGCCGCGCGGCTTTCGTAAACCGGGGCGCGGCTTGCGGCGCAACGTTCATTTTCCGCGAACATTCGGGCGCGTAGCTCAGCGGGAGAGCACTCCCTTCACACGGGAGGGGTCACAGGTTCAATCCCTGTCGCGCCCACCATTGCCCGGCAGGCCTGACAGGGCGCTTCTCCGAGCCAAAAGCCAGGCGAAGCGGAACCTTTTCCTTTTTCAAACGTCAAAATACCGCCACTTTCTCCATAGATGCGTGAGCATATCCCATCCATTCTGAGATGAATCGCGCGCATGTCGCGCCTCATTTTAGTGTTGAGGAGATTACATGCGCTTTGCTCCTATCCTGAGAATGCCCTTCTGCTCAAGAAAGTTAACGGCGCTCCTGATCTTAACCTTGGGCGCGCTCTCGATATCAATGCCTGCCCATGCATTTACTTGCGAAGACGTGCGGGGCTTGAGCACGGTCGAGCAAAATTACTGGTCGAAGCGCCTCCACCTCACATCTGTGGAGCGGCATCTCATTTGGATCGCCTGTTAT
>JASHUD010000125.1 GCA_030040215.1 Methylovirgula sp. | reverse complement strand
CATCGAATTCGGCGTTGTGGGCAACAAGCGTTGCTTCGCCAAGAAACGCAACGAAACGCTGGGCGATGTCGCGGAACTTCGGTTTGCCGGCGAGAAATTCCGCGGAGATCCCGTGCACGCGGAACGCCTGCTCCGGCATGTCGCGTTCGGGGTCGATATATTCGTGGAAAGTCTGGCCGGTCGGAATCGCATTGAAGAGTTCGACGCAGCCGATCTCGACGATCCTATGACCGTTCGCCGGATCGAGCCCCGTCGTTTCGGTGTCGATGACGATTTCCCGCATCGCCTTCGTCTCTATCGCGCCACGCCGATCTTGTGCAGCAGCTCGCGAATCTGCCGCTCCGTATCCTCCATTCCGGCGCTCGTGTCGATGCAGAAATCGGCGCGGCGGCGTTTCTCGGGATCCGGCATTTGCCGCGCCAGTATGGCGGCGCGCTTTTCTTCCGTCATGTCCGGACGCGCCGCGATCCGTGCCTTTTGCACCGCTTCAGAAGCGGTGACGAGCAGCACGGCGTCGACCTCGCTCTCCACGCCGGTTTCGAAAAGTAGCGGGAGATCGAGGACGACGATGCGCTCGCCCGCGGCACGCGCCACGGCGAGGAAGGCTTCGCGATCCGCCCGGACAAGCGGATGGACGATCGCTTCGAGACGCGCCATGGCGGCCGGATCGCCGATGACCCGCGCCGCGAGCGCTGACCGGTCGACAGCGCCATCGCGCACGCTGCCGGGAAAGGCGGCTTCGACGAGCGCCGCCGCGGCGCCGCGATAGAGGGCATGTACGGTCGCATCGGAATCATGCACCTTGACGCCGGCGGCGCGGAACATCGCGGCGGCAGTCGATTTGCCCATGCCGATCGAGCCGGTGAGCCCGAGGACGAACATCAGCGTTTGTCCTCGATATCGGCGGCGATCCGGGCGCGGAGCGCGGCTGTTACGCGCGGCCGCTCGCCGAACCAATGCGCAAAGCCGGGCGCCGCCTGGTGCAGCAACATGCCGAGACCGCCCGACGTCCTGAGCCCGCGGCGGCGTGCGGCAGCGAGCAGCGCCGTTTCGAGCGGCACATAGACGATGTCGGCAACGATGGCGTGATCCGGCAAAGGGGTAAGATCGATTTCGAGCGGCGGCTGGCCGGCCATGCCGAGCGAGGTCGCGTTGACCAGAAGATCGGAGCCGGCGAGCGCGCTTGCCAGATCGCCGGGATCGACGAGCTCGATCGAAGCGCCGAAACGAGAGCGCAGCTCTTCGCTTCGCGCCCGCGTGCGGTTGACGACGACGATCCGCCGCGCGCCGCGCGACAAGAGCGCGTAGACGACGGCGCGCGCCGCGCCCCCGGCGCCGAGCACCGCCGCTTTTTCAAGCGTTTTTCCCCAGCCCGGCGCATCTTCATCGAGGGAAGCGAGAAAACCCGCAGCATCGGTGTTGTCGCCACGGAGTTTTCCACCTTCCATCCACAAGGTATTCACAGCTTGCAATCGCGCCGCCGTGGGCGTTGTCACGGGGCAGGCCGCAAAGGCCTTTTCCTTGTGAGGGATCGTCACGTTGCCGCCGACGAAGCCCCGCTCGGCGAACGTCGCAAGAAACACATCGAGCTCCCGCGGCGGCAGGGCGACGTGCTCATACGCGCCTTCGATGTGCAGCTCGTCGAGCCAGGTTCTGTGGATGAGCGGCGAGCGCGATTGCGCAACCGGCCAGCCGATGATGAAGGCGCGTGGTATCATCCCGCGAGACTGCCTTCCTGGCGCAGAAATGCAAGCAGAGGAAGCAGCGGCAGGCCGAGGATCGTCGTGTGATCGCCTTCGACCCGTTCGAAAAGCTGAATGCCGAACGCTTCGATCTGATAGCCTCCGACGCTTAAAAGCGCCTGCTCCCCGACGTCGGCAAGATAGCGTTCGATGAACTCCGCGCCGAAGGCGCGGCAGGTAAGCGTGGCGCTCTCGACCGTCTCGAAGAGCACGCGCTCGGCGCGCGCCACTGCGACGGCCGAATGCAGCGTATGACTGCGGCCGGAGAGGCGCTGGAGCTGCGCCTTCGCCTCGGAAAGATCGCGAGGCTTGGCAAACATCACGCCGTCAAGCGCCAAAACTTGGTCCGCGCCGACGACCAGACGATCCGGATTGGCGGCCGCCACGGCAAGCGCTTTGGCGCGCGCCAGGTGCTTGCCGGTCGCGCTTGGCCCTTCTTTACGCAGCGGGGTTTCGAGCGCGCGTTCGTCGATCTCGGCGGCGATGCTTTCAAAAGGAATGCCGGCGGCGGTGAGAAGTGCGCGACGAGCCGCGCTCTTCGAAGCAAGCAAGATCGGCGTCTTGCCGCGCCAGAGACCGGTGGGTGCCATCAAGATCCCGTTCGCCGCATCGTTCGAGCCCGTGCCGCATGGTCAAGGGTAGGCCGCATGACGATCCCGCTAAGCCAAGAGTCGGCCGAGGTGCGTCTTGTGAAGATCGAGGATTGCCGCCGCCGTTTCTTCGATCGAGCGCCGGGTGACATCGATGACCGGCCAGCCGTGATGCGCGAAGAGCTTGCGCGATTTGATGATCTCCTCGTGCACCGCGACCGGATCGACGTAAGAGGGATCGGCCATCGAATGCATGGATTCAAGCCGGTTCTGGCGCACCTGCACGAGCCTCTCGGCCGAGGCGACGAGTCCGACGATCAGCGGCTTCTTCAAATTAAAGATCGATTTCGGCAACGGCATATTCGGAACGATCGGAACGTTGGCCGTCTTGACCCCGCGGTTGGCGAGATAGATGCTCGTCGGTGTTTTTGAAGTCCGGCTGATCCCGATCAGCACAACGTCGGCATCCTCGTAGTTTTCCCACATCTGCCCGTCGTCATGCGCCATCGTATAGTTCAGCGCATCGATGCGATCGAAATAATGGGCGTTGAGCATGTGCTGCGCCCCCGGCTTCGGGTTGGCGGCGGCACCGAGATAGGCCTGGAAAAGATTAAGGATCGGCTGCAATACCGAGAGAGATGGAACGCCGATCTCCTGGCAGGCGGCCTCCAGCCGTTGGGCCAGCACCGCATCGACGAGGGTGTAAAGCACCACGCCCGGCGCGGACCTGATCTCGGCGGTTGCGCGTTCCAGCTGCGCTTGGCTGCGTACCATCGGGTAGAGATGTTCGATCGCCGCAACACCGTCGTATTGGGCGACAACGGCGCGGCTGGCCACGATCAACGTCTCGCCGGTCGCATCCGAAATCAAATGAAGATGGAAACTGTGTTCCAGATCGCGTTCTCCCGCCCGCCTGGGGATTATCTGTGAATCAGCATGCATAATTCCGGCGTGCCAGCCTCCTGCGATGGATATGTCCCGCCTTTGTTTCGTCCTTGTCAACAAACCTGCCCCGACGCGTAAGAATCATGCGTATGAGACAGATTCGGTGAAGATCCGGCGTGGCTGTGGAACAAAGACGAACGTTAGCGCGAAAGCCTTTGTAACTGCCGCCGAAATAACGACATTGATGAACTTAACCCCTGGTGTGGATAGCGTGGAAATATCGATGACAGTAAGGACGATTGTGAAAAATGCGGCAGGAGACTAATCCCGCTTCTAATAGGAGGAGTCATAGATTCCCTTAAGAACAAGACTCTTCTAATTAGAGGAATGATAGAGCTTGGCGAAAAAAACGATCCTGCGTGTTCTCGATGGCGAGGCGCTCGCGCCGCCGCCGCTCTGGCTTATGCGCCAAGCCGGCCGCTATCTTCCCGAATACCGCGAACTTCGCGCCCAGGCTTCGTCATTTCTCGCGTTCTGCCGGACGCCGAAGCTGGCGGCAGAAGCGACATTGCAGCCGATTCGCAGGTTCGGTTTCGATGCCGCAATCTTGTTCAGCGACATTCTTGTGGTGCCCGATGCGTTTGGCCAGGAGGTCTCGTTCGAGGCCGGTACCGGCCCGCAGCTTACGCCGATCGCGGACGCAAAGGATCTGGCGCAGCTGCGCGAGACGATCGATCTCGAACGGCTTGCGCCGGTGTTTGAGGCGATCGGCAGAGTGAAGAATGGATTGACGAAAGAGACGGCAGTAATCGGGTTTTGCGGTGCGCCGTTCACCGTAGCGGCCTATATGATCGCCGGAAAGAGCGCGTCGGAACAAGCGCCGTCCCGGCTCTTCGCCTATCGCCACCCAACTCTTTTTCAGGAGCTTATCGATCGGCTGGTTGCGGGCTCGGTTGCCTACCTATCGGGGCAGATCGATGCGGGCG
>JASHUD010000124.1 GCA_030040215.1 Methylovirgula sp. | reverse complement strand
GCGGCCATGGGCGTCCGGATCCCGGCCGACAACGGCGACGAGGAGGTGCTTCATCTGGCGGGCGATCTCTTCGCGCGCTACCGCGAGCAGACCCGGCTGCTTTCCCACCATCTCTGCCCCGCCGACGGGCGAATCCAGCATTACATCGACAGGCTCCTCGCGGACGCCGCGGCCGCCAAGCCCGTGCGCCTGCCCGCGGAGACCTTCATTCTCGACCACTACGGGCTGGCGCGGGAGCTGTCGCTGCCGGTCGACGCGGACAGTTGGCACAACGAGCTCGTCTCGAGCTATCGGCTCGACAACGGAGTCCTGCACAACCCCATCAACGACCGCCGCACCACGCAGGGGGTCTTTCACGTGGCCGAGGGCGGCCTTCCGATTCCGGCGGATAAAACCCGCGTGCCGCTCGCCACCTATGTTCGCCTGCTCGAGGAGGCGCTCCGGCCGCCGGCCGAGCTCCTGCGCCTGCCGTTCACCGCGAACTGGCCCGAGCCGGTGGAGACCATGGTCTCGCTACTGCTGCGGCCGCTCGTCTGTCCCGCTGTGCCGGGGATCTCGCCCGAAAAGCGCACGGAGGTCCGGTACTTCGTCCCTGGCGGACTGGTCTCGAACCTCGACTTTGTGGAAAGCATCTTCGGCAACGCCGGAGATCCCTATCTCCCAGCCAATGATGCCGCGCTCGACGTGGACGGCTGGACCGGCCACAGCGGCTGCGTGATTCTGGCGCCGCATCTCACGCGATTGAAGAAGAAGGACGTAGGCCTCCCGCGCGCGAGCGACGCCACAGAGGCGCAGCGCGCCGCGGGCATGTGCTGGACCGACGAGAACGAGCTCTACAACGAAGGTCGCCCCTTCAAGATCACCTCGCGCGACATGGACGGCGTGATGGTGACCATCCTGGCCGACAACTACTTCGGCTACTGCAAGAAGGAAGTGAAGACCCAGATCGGCTACAGCGCGAACCTCTACGGCGGGGCCGAAGAGGAGCACGCCGGCGGGGCGCTGGCGTTCGCGACTTTCAGTCTAGGCGATCGGTTCATCCCGGATCTCGTGCGGCTCGAAAGCGCCAAGCGGCACCGGTTCGCGGAGGTGCTCGCGCTCTTGGGGGAGCGCGCGAAGGTCTACCCGTCGGGCTATGCCACCGATGGGGTCTATCCCGAAATCCACTACATGCCTGAGGACATGGAGATCGACATCCGCCGCCAGGACATCACCTGGACCAGGGACGGCCAGACGCAGCACCTGAAGTTGCTGCCTGGCCGGATCTACATCCATCCGAGCGGCTACAAGGTCCGCATGGCCAAGTACGGCGGGGCGCCGAGCTGGCGGCTGATTGGCACGCTGCCCGAGGGCGCGTTCTGCCACAAACCATGCACCGTCTCCGGCGGCGGCAAGTCGGAGATCAGCAAAAGCCTGGTAGACGCCGTGCTGCCCGGGTCGTTCTACGTGCGCAGCTTCGAGGGGGACATGGCGCTGGTCGAGGAGATCTTCGGCCGGGACTACGACGACGCACGCCTGCCCGACCTGCGCGGCAACAACGGCGGCGGTTCTTCGCGGCCGATCCTGTCGCCCGAGCGTTCGCTCGGCTCGGTGATCAAACTACTCACACCCAACCCCGCCGAGTTCACGCCCAAGTACAATACGTGGCTCGAGAGCATTCCAAACTACGTGCGAGCGCTTGTATTCGTGATCAAGCGTTTCTACCGGCCCGAGTGGGGCGAGGATTGGCGGCAACACTTCAGCGTGGACATCATCAACGGCGCCTCGGGCCACGAACTCAAATACGAGGGGCGGAAGCTCGTTGCCAACTACCTCCGGATCGGCCGCCAAGAGGACGGTGCCTGGCGGACCTACAAGCTGAGGCAGGACTTCGTCGCGGCCGACAAGGTACAGATGGAAGACGACATCACCGCCTCGGTGGTGGTTCCTGCGCAGCGCCTGGTCGGACTGCCGAGTGAATATGACGGACACCCGAGCCTCAAGTTGGCGCAGAACTGCGAGTTCAGGCTCTTCCAGCGGCCCGACGACGCCATTCATCCGGGGCTCGACCGGCAGACCGAGGAAGATATGGCGGCGCCTGGGCTCTTCTGCTCCAACTTTCAGCCGCTCACGCGCGAGGACGCCCAGCGCATCGTCGAGGAGGTTGCGGTGCAAGACGCCTTCACGCCTCCGATGCGCGCACACGTGGCGCGGAACGCCGTCCGCGCCGGCGACGGCTATTCGATCTGCTCCGCCCAGCCTCGGCTCGTCGGTGGCAAGCCCACCAAGAACCCGCGCTACCTGCAACTTAGGCCCGACCTGGCACGGCCGCGCGACCGCTACGTCGCGGAGATGGGCGCTCGGCTGTACCGCCGCCTTCCGCTCCGCGAGCCGGTGCTGTTTCCGGTGATCGGTGTGCTCTCGGGCCGGCGGAACAACCCACCGGAAGAAGGAAGGCGCCCGCTCTGCGTATACGGGCCCATCCACTACCAAGAGCTGCCGGAGCTGTTCATGGACTACGTGTGCTCGGTGACAGGCACGTCGCCCAGCACCACCGGGGCCGGATCCGAGGGCGCCCTCACCAAGGGACCGTTCAACGCCATCCAGGCGACGCCCGATCTCAACAATGCGCTCGTCGCGATGCTGCTCACTGGCTACGCGGGCTTCAGTTCAGCTGCCGGCTTCGTCGGCCCGCATCTGCGTGTGGACCACGACATCAGCCTGCTGATCCCCGAGATCTGGTGCCGGCTCTTCCCTCACGAACGGGATCCCAAACGACTGATCGAGGCCGGGCACCTGGAGAAGCTCGAAGACTATACCCAAGGCGGTAAGCAGGTGCTGGCCAGCCGGCTTGGCTACCGCATCACGGCCAAGTTCGTGCGCACCTATTTCGGGCGTGTCTTCGACAATCCTACCGCGGTATTTACCGATGAGATCCTCAAACCCGAGCTCCAGGATCCAGCGGTGTTTACCGACGGCGTCAACAACATCGTGGAGGCGCAGCAGCGCGTCGCGGAGGCATACTTCGCAGACGGCACGATCGAGGACGCCTGCCCGCCGCTCAAGGCGCTGCTCCACATCATGGCGCGCGGAAACTACGAAGGGAAGACCGCGAGCGATCCCGAGATACGGGCGCTCTTCACCCGCGAGGCGCTGCTCGCGAGCGACTGGTATCGCGAGCGCCTCGCGATGAAGCAGCAGCGGGATGTGGCGCTCTGGGGGCGCCATGCTCGGAATCTGACGGAGTTCCTGGCGCGCGCCGGCCACCGTGAGGAGGCCAAGCGGCTCGGCATCGCCGGTCGGCTGGAGCACGCACGCGCCGAGCTGGATCGGGTGAGCGCGCCGGAGTATCCGGCGGCGCTCGTCGGCACGATCGGCGCCGACCCGATCCATCGGCCGGCGCGCGGGCGCCCGGCGCCGAAAGCGAGACTCCGAGCGGAGGCACGCGGGATGTCGCAGCCGGCCGGAGGTTCCGCATAGCGAACACGCGAGCGCCGCGCCACGCCGATGGCGGAACATCGCGAGGTCCGAGAGGTCAGAAGCTGAAATGCCGGCGGCATATCCTTTCGTTGTGGGCGGTTCGGCAGCAACTTTGGCTGGCCGGCACGAGAAAAGGAACAAGCGACAAATTTCATTGCCCCGTGCAAATCGGCGTTGGCCGTTGCGGCGGCGCCGGATGATCCTTTTTGTATCGAGCGAGGATCGGACCGAGGGTTTCCTTCGGCCAAAATTTGGGAGAGCGGATCTCCTTCAAGCAGGAAGCGTTCCAATATAATCCCACGCGTGACAGTTGCCGGCCGCCGGCCACCGCTCGCGCGACGGCGTGGACGTCGGCCGCGTCAGGATAGATGTACAGCGTCGTCGGATCGTCCTTCACCATAGTGACGATTTGCCTGGCGTCCGACGGCGACCAACTGGTGCAGCCGTCGCTGCGGCCGCCAGCGTAATCCACCAGCTTTCCAAACGGAACGTAACCGTCGTGGTTTGCGTAGGGGCTGCGCGGATCTTTTAGAAGACATGCCCCGCTTAGCAAGACGGCCGCGTGTCCGCCGATCTCGCGCTGCCTGGCGTTTGCGGTCTCACCTTCGCCGTCAAACTGAACGAACGGACGCAGCAAAACCGCTTCTTGTTTCGCTGAGACGCGGTAATAGCCTTTGAAAGACGTTTTCGTCTCGCCTGTCACATAGGCCCCGCCGGCCGTCAGTTTCGAATCCATCGCATTGCCGAAGTTCTTCGCGCACCGTCTTCCGTTTGCGAAATCCGCGATGCCTTTCAAATCGCGACCGCCGCCGTGACCCGCGGAAATCGCGCGATACGACCGGTCTGCTTCGCAGATAACGTAAAACCGGCGCCCCAATTCGTCGTCGCCCAAATCGCTGGGGCGCGTAGCGTCCATAGCGAAGTAGCAGGGATTTCTAACCGCGCCTTCGCTCACTTTTTGCAGGTAAAGCGCGCGGGCCCTCTGCAAGACCACTGGCGCGATTTGACCTTCGCCTTCGCCCACATGGGTCCGCAGCCAAGCCGGAATGTCCGTCGCTCGTTCCGCCGCAGAAGATCGCGGCGACGCCGATAAGGCGATCGTGATGAAGAGGCTGAGGATATTGACAATCTTCAGAAGTATGGACCTTGATCGCACCGGATCAATTTTGCTGTCGAAGCATTTTGCAATTGCTTGCGGCGTTGCCGCGAGGAATCGATCACAAAGGCCTCGCACGCATCGACGATAGACTTCTTCCTTAGCGCGCCGCATCGATAAGCCACCAAGAAACGTGAAGCGGAAGCCGACTCGGTATAGACTACTCAGGCAAAGGGACCATACAGCCCGTGCTGGTTCAAGCCTTGCGGCGTTTGCGTGCGCAACTGTGGGCTGGCGGCACGGCTCGTCTTCGCCGTAGAGAGCCTCGATGCGTCGAAGGCAATTCGCGACCACGTTCCCGACCGGCTCATTTCGCATGCCGGGCCAAGCGCATTGCTGCGCGATCCCGACGGCCACATCGTCGAGATCGAGGTCCGCCGAGAAACCCTGGCCTGATCGCGCGATAATACGGTCGGCGACGCGCAGCGCGTTGGCAATGATGGTCGGCGTCGGGTTTGACGGCACCGACGGGAAAAAGCTGGTGTCGTCACATATAAATCGTCGAGTTCATGCGCTTTGCGATGGATGTCGAGCACCGAAGTCGATGGATCGGTGCCGAAGCGCAGCGTGGACTTTGCTGCCATCCGAGCCTTTCTTGTGCCGCTTTAGCCCGGCTATGCCAGCAACCATTGAGCGGCGAACGGGTTTTGCTTAAAGGTCATTGTAGAGCAAATCCCGCCATGAACGACGCCTCGCAAGCCGATCCTGTCGCGGCGACGCGGCAAGGGCGTGTTTCGATCCGCTTGGAAGCCCGTTCGTCGTCGGGAACGCAGTGCGCGCCCGCCTGCGAGCCGGTGATTTTCGGAGCCGGCGGCGATTTGACGAAGCGTCTGTTGATGCCCTCGCGATACGATTTGGCCGGCAGCCATCTCCCCGATAGGTGCATCGAAGCGAACTGGGCGGTCGTCGATCCGCTGCTCGAGGTCTGGGCGCAGGGCGATCCGCAGCTTTATCCGGCCGGTAGCGCGGGGCCGGCGTCGGCCGACGCGCCGCGCGCGCGCGACGGGCAATGGCTGGCGCTGGGTCTGCCGTGACGGAGGCCGATTCCGACGCGCCACTGCGGATCGAGGACTATGGCCTCGTCGGCGATTGCCGGACCGCCGCGCTTGTCGGACGCAACGGGTCGATCGATTGGCTTTGCTGGCCGCGTTTCGACGGCGCGGCCTGTTTCGCGGCGCTCCTTGGCGGCGCAGGGAACGGCCGCTGGTCTATCGCGCCGGCCGATCCTCCGACGAAAACCATGCGCGCCTATCGCGACGACACGATGGTGCTCGAAACTCTATTCGAGACGCCGGCCGGCGCCTTCGCAGTCATCGATTTCATGCCGGTCGGGCAGCAACACTCGTCGCTTGTCCGGATCGTCGAAGGTCGGCAAGGGCGCGTGCGCGTG
>JASHUD010000017.1 GCA_030040215.1 Methylovirgula sp. | reverse complement strand
CGCGCGGCCCCTGGCGCACCCGCGCAAGACGGTGATTTTCGATGCAGAGGCGAATGGCGCCGGCGTCGTGCCCTATCTCTACAAACCGGACAATTTCTACAACGCCGTGCAATGGGCGTGCGGCCTCGAATTGTTCCTTTTGCTCGACGATCCGATGCGCGCTTTGTTTACGACCGATCATCCCAATGGCGCGCCTTATACGACCTATCCCGAGCTATTTGCGCTCATCATGAGCCGCGACGCGCGGGCCAAATGGCTCGCAGACCTGCCGAAAGAAGCGGTGGAGATGACAACGCTGCCCTCAATCCCCCGCGAATATTCGTTCAGCGAAATCGCCGCGATGACGCGCGTCGCACCCGCCAAACTGCTCGGCCTCAAGGATAGAGGTCATTTGAGCCCCGGTGCGCTCGCCGACGTTGCCGTCTACAACGACGATCCGGACCGAGCGCAAATGTTTCGCTTCGCGCATCTCGTCTTCAAGGACGGCGACCTGGTCGTGCGCGACGGGCGCGTGACCCATTATCGCTATGGGCGCACGCTGACGGCACAGCCGAGCTACGGGTCGGGGATCGATCGCCGGCTCGCCAGCCATTACGAAGATCTTTACGGCGTATCTCGCGATTTGTTCAGAGTGCCGTCCGCGGAAGCAATCGGGCGCGATTATGCGTTCGAGGAGGTCGCATGCGGACGATAACGAAAAATGGCGTGCGCATCGACGATACGTTCGCCGAAGCTTTTCCGATGCGCGGCACGGCGCTCATCCTCACCGGACCCAACAAGCGCTGGGCGCGGCAAGCGGCGGTGACGATGACCGGCTTTGCCACCTCGGTGATCGGTTGCGGCTGCGAGGCGTCGATCGACGGCGAGGTCGAGGCGCGTGACACGCCGGACGGCCGACCGGGCGTGCGCGTTCTGATCTTTGCGATGTCGAGCAACGACTTACAGACGCAGCTCGTCAACCGGGTCGGGCAGTGCGTGCTGACTTCACCGGGCTCGGCCTGTTTTTCCGACCTCGTCGCGGCGGACGCGCTGAAGGTTGGCGACCTTCTGCGCTATTTCGGCGATGGCTGGCAGATCTCGAAGAAATTCGGCAACCGGCATTTCTGGCGCGTCCCGGTAATGGACGGCGAATTCCTTTGCGAAGCGACGACCGGTTTCACGAAAGGCGCGGTCGGCGGCGGCAATCTTCTGATCTGCGGCGCGGATTATGAGAAGACGCTGCGCGCCGCCGAGGCCGCGGTCGAAGCCATGAACGAGGTGCGCGACGCGATCATGCCCTTTCCCGGCGGCATCGTCCGCTCCGGCTCGAAAGTCGGCTCGAAATACAAGGCGCTGCATGCCTCGACCAACGATGCGTTTTGCCCGAGCCTGCGGGGCATGACCAAAACCGCGCTCGACGACGACATCGGCTGCGTGCTCGAAATCGTCATCGACGGTTTGACCGAAGCGGCGGTCGCCGATGCCACGCGCGCCGGACTCGCGGCGATCATCAAGCTCGGGCCGCGCAACGGCGCGCGCCGCGTCAGCGCCGGCAATTATGGCGGCAAGCTCGGACCTTTCCATTTCCATTTGAAGGACCTGCTGGCGTGACCCTCGTGCTGACTCTCAAAGTGACGCCGCCGCAACGGCTCGATCTCTCGGTGCTGCTGCCGCATCTGCTCGCCGACAAGAGCAGCAAGGACGTCGCCGCAATCGATCTCGCGACGACACGCGAAAAGATCACGGTCGGCGATCTCTTCCGAATCCGCGCCGGGTCGGCCGAGGAGATCCGCTTCGAAGGCGGCTCGGAGCGCTTCGACGGCGTCGGCCAAGGCTTGCAGCAAGGCCGCATCTTCGTCGCCGGCGACGCCGGCATCAATGCCGGCCGCCAAATGACCGGCGGCGACCTGGTGATTTCCGGGAATGTCGGACCGTATGCCGGTTCGGCGATGACCGGCGGACGGCTGGAGATCCTCGGCAATGCCGGCGATTTTCTCGGCGCACCCCGCGAGGGAGAGCTGAACGGCATGAGCGGCGGCCTGCTGGTGCTGCGCGGCGCAGCCGGTCGGCGCGCCGGCGACCGGTTACGGCGCGGCACAATCCTGATCGAAGGCGATGCCGGCGATTGGCTCGGCAGCCGGCTCATCGCCGGAACTTTGATCGTCCTCGGTCGCGTCGGCGTGAGTCCCGGCTATCTGATGCGGCGCGGCACGATCGTCCTCGCCAAGCCCCCGGCGCTCGCCTCGACGTTTGTCGATTGCGGCCAGTTTGCCTCGAGCTTCCCCGCCGTATTCGGACGATTCCTTTTGCCCGAAAGCCGCGGAGCGGCGCGGCTTTTCCGGGCGCCGCTGCGCAAGTTTGCGGGCGATATGGCCGTGCTCGGCAAGGGCGAGATTTTTGTGCCGGCATAATCCCGACTGCTGCCGATAGAACTCGCAAATCCATTGCCAGCCGCCCGAAATCGTCTAAGTTAAGAAAGACTTAAATCTCAAGGGAGAGCCGCGTGGAAGGCCGCGATTTTGCCTCGCCGCCGAGCGGCGAGAGCCAGCCGGCGGATGCCGCCCGCCCGTCCGATAAGCTGAAGCTCGCCGTGCGCCGCGCTCGGCTCGACGATGCCGAGCACACCAAAGTGGTCGCCGAGCTACGCGGCGCCGAAATTGCCCGCCTGGAAATGTTGCGCGACGAAATCCTGCCCGTCGCCGCGGAAATTCCGGCCGACGTCGATCTCTTCGATATCGGCCTCGCCGCGACGGAGCGGCCGCGGCTGTTCATCGACATGATCGGCTTCGTCGAAATGGGCCACGACCGGCGCACCTACCGCTTCATCCAAGATACGCGGCTGGGCCGCGTGGTGATCGCGGAGAGCGAGCGGCTGGAGCCGATCGTCGATGCGGTGAGCGATTATATCGCCCGCCGGCTGATCGAACGGGAAAAAGCGCTTGCCGCCGACGGCACGCTTGAACACGCGGCGCGCGCCTATGCCGAGACGCGGGAGAAGATCGCGGCGCGGCACGCCACCGCCCCCAAACCTGCGAAAAAGGCCGGTGCTATCGGCAGGCTCTTCGCGTTTATCGTCGATATTTTGGGTTCGGCGCTGCTCTGTGCGCTGCTGGCGCTCGGCGCCTTTACAGCCTGGAAATATGCCCAAGCTTTCTGGTTGGCCCACCATGCCTGGCACTGATGCCGCGCATCATTCCCCTCGCCCTAACCCTCTCCCCGCAAGCGGGGAGAGGGCAAATGCGCGCCGCTTCTAGCCTCCAGAAATTCCGCGTGCTGTCGCATCAGCGCGCCTTCGAGCGCGGCGGCGATCAGCCGGCGCGTCTCTTCGATCCCATAGAACGCGATGAATGAGCCGAAGCGCGGACCTCGGCGTTCCCCGAGCAGCAGCTCGTAAAGCATGTTGAACCATTCGCTGGAAACGCCGGGACGCTCCGGGGTCGCGCCTTTCGCGGAAAAATCCTGGTAACGGGAGATCGGCCGCGCGACGTCGTAGAGCACGGTCTGGATTTCCTCGGCGCTCGCGTTTTCGGGCAGCCCCGCAAGCCGCTCGGAAATCCGCTGCAAGGCGGCGCGTTCGACCTCGTCGGGCGCCCGATAGGTCTTGTTCGGTCGCACGAAGTCGCGGAAGTAGCGCACTGCGTAGGCGACGAGCTTATCGAGGCGCGGATGGGTCTTAGGGGAGACGTCTGGCGCGTAGCGGCGTAGGAAACTCCACAGCACTTGCGGATCTTCGCTGTTGGCAACCGCCGCGAGATTGAGCAGCATGCCGAAGGAAATCGCCGTACCGCGACCTTCGTGACGGAGAATTTCCGGCGCGGGCGGCGCGCCGTTATGGATGTGCCAGACGGGGTTGCTCAGCCGCTCCTTCCATTCCTGACGCGGATAGGCATCGAGCAAGGCGAGATAATCGTCGACGGCGCGGGGGATCGCATCGAAATAGAGCCGCTTCGCCGCGGTCGGCTTCTGATACATGAAGAGCGACAAGCTCTCTGGGCTCGCATAGGTGAGCCATTCTTCGATCGCCAGTCCATTGCCTTTCGATTTCGAGATTTTCTGGCCTTTTTCGTCAAGGAAGAGTTCGTAGATGAAACCTTCGGGCGGTGTGCCGCCGAGTGCGCGTACGATCTCTCCCGAGAGCTTCGCCGAGTCGATGAGATCCTTGCCGGCCATTTCGTAATCGATGCCGAGCGCATACCAGCGCATCGCCCAATCGGGCTTCCATTGCAGTTTGGCATGACCGCCCGTGACCGGCGTCACGAAGCGTTCATGGGTTTTCGGATCGCGCCAGGCGATCGTGCCAGCCGCGGCGTCGATCTCCTCGATCGGCACCTGCATGACGACGCCAGTCACCGGATGGATCGGCAGGAACGGCGAATAGGTCGCGGCGCGCTCTTGCCGGAAGCTCGGCAACATGATCGCCATCACCGTTTCGTAGCGCGCAAGCAGACGCAAGAGCGCCCTATCGAAACGGCCTGACGTATAATAGTCGGTCGCCGAGGCGAAATCGTATTCGAAGCCGAACGCATCCAGAAAACCACGCAGCCGCGCGTTGTTATGCGCCCCGAAACTGGCGTGAGTACCGAACGGATCCGGGATTTGCGTCAAAGGTTTGCCGAGATGGGCGGCGACGAGTTCTTTGTTGGGGATGTTGTCGGGGACTTTGCGCAGCCCGTCCATGTCGTCGGAGAAGGCGATGAGCGTCGTCTTCACCTCGCCGCCGGTCAGCACTTCGAAGGCGTGACGCACCATGCTGGTGCGCGCGACCTCGCCGAACGTGCCGATATGCGGCAGGCCGGAAGGGCCATAGCCGGTTTCGAAGATTACCTCCTTCTGACCGGTCCGCGCGATGCGCGAGACGATCTTGCGCGCTTCTTCGAACGGCCATGCGCCGACGCGGCTCGCGGCTTCGCGCAGTACGAGCGGATCGGCTGGATCTGCGGACATTAGCTTTCCCTGATAAAGACGATGCGACGGAAATTCCTGCGGCCGCGATGAGGCCATACTACCCTCTGTACCGCGCGGCAATTTGCCCGCCGAATAGCGCTAGGCGCCGGCTGCCGGCGTCTGTTGCCCAAGGAATGGCGGCGATGGGCGACGCGACGTTCGCGCCAGTCCATGCTCGGTCTTGTACCAATGCTGCGGACGTACCAAGAGGTCGTAAATGCCGATCCAAGCGGCAAAGCAGACGAGCAACGAGTAGAAGGGCAACAATAGGAGCCACGGCCAAAGTGAAAGCAGCCGGCGGCGTTTTAGGCCGACAAGCGCCGGCCAGAGGATCGCCGGAACGCCGGCCACGCAAACGGATATCCAGAGCGTTGCCAGCCCGATTTGAAAAGCGCCGGAAGGCGCCTGCAGCCTGCCAAACGTAACGTCCACAGCAAGCCACAGCGCGCAGAGTGGACCGACCAGCGGCGCCAGCGCATAGGAGAGGAGCACAAGCAGCGTTGCCGCGCAGCGTGCCGCGCCGAGCTCGCGGACAAGTCGGGCGGGGCTACGAAGGAGAACGATCAAAGTCTGGTACCAGCCCTTGCACCAGCGCCGCCGCTGGCCGAGAAAGTCCTTGAATTTTGCCGGCGCTTCTTCGTAGGTCACGGACGGAAATGTCTCGGCATAATAGCCGAGCCGCGCCAATCTGAGCCCGACATCGGCGTCCTCGGTGACGTTCCACGCATCCCATCCGCCGATTTTCCGCAAAGCGTCGACCCGGAAATGATTCGACGATCCTCCCAAAGGAAACGGCAGGCGCAACGCGCCGAATCCGACGTTGATCACATGAAAAATTGCCGCGTATTCGATTGCAAAAAGCCGCGTCAGCCAACTATCGCCGGCATTATCGATGGCAAGCCGCGCCTGCAGACAGCACAAGCTCCGCGGCGCCTCCGCGAAGCGCCGGACCGCTATCTTGATTTGCGCCGGATCCGGCACGTCTTCGGCATCGAAGACCACGACGAATTGGCCACGCAGGAGCGGGAGCGCGACATTCAGCGCCCGCGGTTTGGTGCGCGGCACGCCGGCCGGCGCAACAATGATTTCGCGGCCCCGGACGCGGCCGGCGCGCGTTAACGCGCGTAACGTATCGGCATCATCTTCTTCGACGACAAATTTGATGTCGAGTTTGGCACGCGGGTAATCGATGGCGTCCAGGGCGGCGAGAAGCTGCGGCACGACGCGCGCCTCGCGATAGAGTGCGATCACGATCGAATAGATCGGCAATTTGGCATCGTCCAAAAATGCAGGCGGCGGAGCAGGTACTTCGCGACTCGCGGCGCAGGCCGCGAGCCGTAGCCAGATGACCGCCAGGAATGCGAGGCTCAGCATCATTTCGCAGACGGTCACCGTCGCACCGGGTGCCAGCGCCAAGCAGGCTGCGAACGCGCCGATGCCGATCAAAGCGGCAATCGACTGTCCGCGGCCTGCTCCGCCTCTGGCGCAAAGCCATGGATCGAGGGACCAAAGCCCCAAGCTGGCGCGTTGCGAAATCTCCCTGTGAGCGGCCGCGTGCACAAGCTCGGAGAGATGCGTCGGCGTGGTTACGACGAGTGCATCCGACGCATTGCGCCGCAGGGCAGCATTGAGCGCGCCGATCGCCTGGCCGCGCGGCGCGACGACGAAGGCCGTCCGGTCGAGGCCCGCGAGAGGCACGACGCCGGCTTTCACGCACTGCGGGTAGTCGATGGCAGCGGCGAGCCGCACGCCCGCGTCGGCAACAAAAGGCAGGCGAAGATAGCGAGCCAGCGAGCCATAGAAATGATCTTCGGAAACGCTGCCTTCGGCGAGAAGCACGGCGTCCGCCGTAACGCCCTGCGCCCGCGCGGTCGCGGCGGCCGCCAACAAAACGCCGGGGGCGACCCCGTAATGGATAAGAAACGCGATCTCGCCCGGCAAATTCTGCGGTACGCGCGCCGCCGCATCGTTGGCGTTCGCAACCGGCCCGGGCGACGATTTCTGGATGTGGTCGCCGCGCGGCGAAGCGCGCAGCGCCGACCCGTCGAAGCCCGGCTTGCGCCGCAGATCGGCACCCTCGGAGCGCCTCCGCCACGTTTCCGTCGGCGCCGGCTTTTGGGTAATCGGCCACATCTACGCAACCCTGCCGCACAAAAGCTGCTAAAATCGACAAGCCTGCTGGAAGCTTAATCGAGAGCCG
>JASHUD010000123.1 GCA_030040215.1 Methylovirgula sp. | reverse complement strand
CATCGCCGCGTCTGTTGCGGCCAAGCCACAGAGTGGCGGTAAAACACCAGGGATTTGGCGAAAGTCAGCGCGGCCAGCTGCAGCCCTGCCGCAATTCGGGTCTCGGGCCGCGCACGCATAAGGGAGGATCCATGTTTCGAGCCGGCAATGGCGGCGGCGGCCGCAGACCCTCCCGCAATGTGCTGGGCGAACCGCTGGAAGCTTGTTCGCTCGATCCGGTGACTGGATTTTTTCGCAACGGGTGTTGCGATACGGGCGCCGAGGACGTCGGCAGCCATACCGTCTGCATTGTCGCGACGGCGGACTTTCTCGTCTACTCCAAAGAGCGCGGCAACGATCTTTCGACGCCGCTGCCGGAATTCGATTTTCCCGGCTTGAAACCGGGCGACCGCTGGTGCCTCTGCGCGCCGCGCTGGCAGGAGGCGTTCGCGGCCGGCAAAATGCCTCGCGTCGTGCTGCGCGCCACGCACGAGGGCGCCCTCGATTATTGTTCGCTGGAGGATCTGAAGCGCTACGCGGTGGATCTGTCCTGATCCCGCCCGGGGTTCCCACTGCGGCGATTTTAGTCTACGCGGTCGGCAGTTCTTCCCAGCGCCCGTTCTTTTGCCCGCGCCGACGCGGATCCGAGGCATGCCCAAGCGGACCGATCTCTCGACCATCATGATCATCGGCGCCGGTCCGATCATCATCGGCCAAGCCTGCGAATTCGACTATTCCGGCACGCAGGCCTGCAAGACGTTGCGGCGCGAAGGCTACCGGATCGTCCTCGTTAATTCCAATCCGGCGACGATCATGACCGATCCGGACATGGCGGAACGCACCTATGTCGAGCCGATTACGCCGGAAGTCGTCGCCAAGATCATCGCCAAGGAACGCTACGCGGTGCCGGGCGGATTCGCGCTGCTGCCGACCATGGGCGGCCAGACGGCGTTGAACTGCGCGCTCAGCCTGAAACGCATGGGCGTGCTGGAAGAATACGCCGTCGAGATGATCGGGGCCACCGCCGAGGCGATCGACAAGGCCGAGGATCGCGAGCGCTTTCGCGAGGCGATGACGCGCATCGGCCTATCGACGCCGCGTTCGCATCAGGTAAAGACGCTGCCGAAGGCGCTCGCCGTGCTCGACGACATCGGCCTGCCGGCGATCATCCGTCCCTCCTTCACGCTGGGCGGCACCGGCGGCGGCGTCGCCTACAACAAAGAGGAATTCATCGAAATCGTCGAGCGCGGCATCGACGCCTCGCCTACCAACGAAGTGCTCGTCGAGGAAAGCGTGCTCGGCTGGAAAGAATTCGAGATGGAGGTGGTGCGCGACAAGGCCGACAACTGCATCATCGTCTGCTCGATCGAGAACATCGACCCGATGGGCGTACATACCGGCGATTCGATCACCGTCGCCCCCGCCCTGACGCTCACCGACAAGGAATACCAAGTGATGCGCGATGCGGCGATCGCGGTGCTGCGCGAGATCGGCGTCGAGACTGGCGGTTCGAACGTACAGTTCGCGATCAACCCCGAGAACGGCCGCATGGTGGTGATCGAGATGAACCCGCGCGTATCGCGTTCCTCGGCGCTGGCTTCGAAGGCGACCGGCTTTCCGATCGCCAAGGTCGCGGCCAAACTTGCGGTCGGCTATACGCTCGACGAGATTGCCAACGATATTACCGGCGGCGCCACGCCCGCCTCGTTCGAGCCGGCGATCGATTATATCGTCACCAAGATCCCGCGCTTCGCCTTCGAGAAATTTCCCGGCGCCGAGCCGATTTTGACCACCGCGATGAAGTCGGTCGGCGAGGCGATGGCCATCGGGCGGACGTTCGCCGAAAGCCTGCAGAAGGCGCTGCGCTCGCTGGAGACCGGCATTTCCGGACTCGACGAGATCGAGATCGAAGGCATCGAACTCGACAACGACCGCAAAGTGCTGCGCGCCGCGCTCGGCCGCCCGACCCCCGATCGGCTGCTCGTCGTCGCCCAGGCGCTGCGCTACGGCCTGACCAGCGAGGAAATCCACGATGCCTGCGGCATCGATCCCTGGTTCATCGCGCGGCTCAAGGAGATCGTCGATCTCGAAGCCAAGGTGCGTGCCTTTGGTCTGCCCAAAGAGGCGGCGAACCTGCGGATGCTGAAGGCGGCGGGGTTTTCCGATACGCGGCTTGCGACGCTCGTCGGCGGCGAGGAAGCCGAGGTGCGCGAGCTGCGCCATCTGCTCGGAGTGCGCCCGGTTTACAAACGGATCGATACGTGCGCGGCGGAGTTCGCCTCGCCTACCGCCTATATGTACTCGACTTACGAAGCGCCGTTTGCGGGCGAAGTCGTATCCGAGGCGAACCCTTCAGAGCGCGACAAGATCGTCATCCTCGGCGGCGGCCCGAACCGGATCGGGCAAGGCATCGAGTTCGACTACTGCTGCTGCCACGCGAGCTTTGCGCTGCATGCGGCGGGGTTCGAGACGATCATGGTCAATTGCAACCCCGAGACCGTATCGACCGATTACGACACGTCCGACCGGCTCTATTTCGAGCCGCTGACCAGCGAGGACGTGCTCGAAATTCTCGCCACCGAGCAGCGGGCCGGCCGGCTTTGCGGCACGATCGTGCAGTTCGGCGGGCAGACGCCGCTAAAGCTCGCCCATTCCTTGGAGGAAGCAAACGTCGTCATTCTCGGCACCAGCGTCGATTCGATCGATCTCGCCGAGGACCGCGACCGCTTCAAGCGCCTGCTCGACAAGCTCGGACTGAAACAGCCGCGCAACGGCATCGCGTATTCGGTCGAGCAATCGCGGTTGGTCGCGGCCGAACTCGGCCTGCCGCTCGTCGTGCGTCCCTCCTACGTGCTCGGCGGACGCGCCATGGCGATCCTCTACGACCAGGCAAGCTTCGACGATTATCTGCTCGGCACGCTTCCCGGCCTCGTGCCGTCCGACATCAAGGCGCGCTATCCGAACGACAAGACCGGGCAGATCAACACCGTGCTTGGCAAGAACCCGCTGCTCTTCGACCGCTATCTGTCGGACGCGGTGGAGATCGACGTCGATGCGCTCAGCGACGGCCGCGATGCTTTCATCTGCGGCATCATGGAACATATCGAAGAGGCCGGTATCCATTCCGGCGACAGCGCCTGCTCGCTGCCGCCGCGCTCGCTCACCAAGGACATGATTGCGCGGCTCGAGGACGAGACGGTGAAGCTCGCGTTGGCGCTCAACGTGGGCGGCCTGATGAATGTGCAATATGCACTGAAGGACGGCGAGATCTACGTGCTCGAAGTCAATCCGCGCGCTTCGCGCACCGTTCCCTTCGTCGCCAAGGTGATCGGCGTGCCGATTGCCAAGATCGCTGCGCGGGTGATGGCCGGCGAGCCGCTGGCGCGGTTCGATCTGAAGCCGATGCGCCCCGACCACGTCGGGGTGAAAGAGGCGGTATTTCCGTTCGCGCGTTTCCCGGGCGTCGACACGGTGCTCGGCCCCGAGATGCGCTCGACCGGCGAAGTGATGGGAATCGACCGCTCCTTCGAAATCGCCTTCGCCAAGAGCCAGCTTGGCGGCGGCACCAAAGTGCCGGCGAACGGCACGCTCTTCGTATCGGTGCGCGACGCGGATAAACCGCGCATCGTCGGCTGCGTGCGGCTTCTGCTAGAGCTCGGGTTTCAGATTTGCGCTACGGGCGGCACGGCGCGTTATCTCGAAACGCACGCCATTCCCGCGCAGAAGATCAATAAGGTGTCGGAAGGCCGGCCGCACGTTGTCGATGCCATCAAAAACGGCCGGATCCAGCTCGTCTTCAATACCACCGAGGGAGCGCAGGCTTTGGCCGATTCCCGCTCGTTGCGGCGCGCCGCCCTCTTGCATAAGGTTCCCTATTATACCACTGTAGCAGGCGCGATCGCGGCCTCGCAGGGCATCGCGGCCTATGTGGCGGGTGACCTCGAAGTGCGGGCGCTCCAGGATTATTTTGCCACGGCCTGATCCTGGCCGGCCTCGAGCCGCCGCTTCTTGAATGGGAAGGCGAGCGCTTCGAACGCCGGATCGAAGGCGTGCGATTGCCGTTTCCTTCGCGGAGGGCGATCAACCACACCGATTTAATCCATCGCGCCCCGCCGGATTATGGTAAAATAGGGGATTGGGGAACGATTCCAAAGCAATGAGGAAATCCCTCACGGCTTCGTGCCGACGTTCTGGGCGGGAAGCCTGGGAGAACGGCAATTTTACCTAATGATGACGATGTCGAAAGTGAGCTGAAAGAGATCGAGAATGGATAAGATTCCGATGACGGCGCAGGGACATTCGGTCCTCGAAGAAGAATTAAAGCGCCTTCAGCAGATCGAGCGGCCGCGGATCATCCAAGCGATCGCCGAAGCCCGCACGCATGGAGACCTGGCGGAGAACGCCGAATATTTCGCGGCCAAAGAAGCGCAATCCTTGAACGAAGGGCGGATCGCCGAACTCGAGGACAAGCTTTCGCGCGCCGAGGTCATCGACGTTTCAAAACTCTCCGGCACCACCGTGATGTTCGGCGCAACCGTAACCCTCGTCGACGAGGACACGGACGAAAAGAAGGTCTACCAGATCGTCGGCGAAGCCGAAGCCGACGTGAAGGCCGGCCGCGTCTCAATCAGCTCGCCGACGGCGCGTGCGTTGATCGGCAAAAAAGTCGGCGACACCGTCGAGGTCAATACGCCGGGCGGCGGCAAGAGCTACGAGGTTTTGAAGATCACCTTCCGCTAACCCGAAGCGCGAGCGTCAGTCGGGAGCGCCAAGTCTGCACATTCCGCCACAGCCGGATGAAGCTGTTGCGGTCCTCCAAGGACCCTGCGGCCCGTCGGGCGCGACGCCCGACGCAGCTTCGCGCCGCGAGCCCCCAGCCCGGCTGTGCGCTCGCCAATTGCAGGGCTAGGATAAACCAAAGTTCATGGTAGTGTCGGCTTCGCATCGCCATACTCCGGGGGAGAGGTTCCGTGCGCTCACGCGTCATCCATCTGATCAATCCCAAAACCGACTCGCTGACGACCCGTCCGATCTACTTGAACCGAGCGTTATACTCTCCGCTGGCGGGACTGCTCGCCGTCGCCGCATGTGTTCCGCGCGATCAATATGAAGTGATCCTCACCGACGAAAACATCGAGGCGGTGGACTTCGACATCAAAGCCGACCTCGTCGGCATCTCCGCGATGACGAGCTACGTCAATCGCGGCTACGAAATCGCCGACCAATTCCGCGCCAAAGGCATTCCCGTCGTCATGGGCGGCGTCCACCCGAGCTTCATGCCGCAGGAGGCGCTAAAACATTGCGACGCCGTCGTCATCGGCGAAGTCGAGCTGGTGATCGACAAACTGCTCGACGATCTCAAGCAAGGCGCGATGCGCGGCACCTATCGATCCGACAAATTGCATCCGATGGTCGGAATGCCGATGCCGCGCTACGACCTCCTCAAGAAGCACCGCTACGTCAACAAGACCTTCGTGCAGACGTCGCGCGGCTGCCACCAGGGCTGCACGTTCTGCGCCGAGCCGCTGATGAACGGCCTAAAATTCCGCTATCGGCCGGTCGACGAAGTGATCCACGAAATGGAGAATTGCGGTTCGCGCGTCATCTCGATCAACGACGCCGACTTCTTCGGCACGCCGGATCGCCCCAAGGAAGTGATGCGCGCCTTGAAAGGCCGCGGCATCCAATGGCAGGCGGGCGTCACCTCCAAACTGGCGCAGGACGACGCGATGCTGGAGCTTGCCGCGGAAAGCGGCTGCACGATGCTGAGCATCGGCTTCGAGTCGATCTCGCGCTCGACGCTGACCAGCGTGCACAAACACGTCAATCGGCCCGACACTTTCGCCGCCCTCGTGGAGAAGGTGCACTCCTACGGCATCATGGTGTTCGGCCTGTTCATGTTTGGCTTCGATGGCGACGATACCTCGGTGTTCAGAGAGACCGTCGACTTCAACAAGAACGCCGGCTATGACGCCTGCGCCTATTCGGCGCTCACGCCCTATCCGGGAACGCTTACCTGGTACGAGATGAAGAAGGCGAACCGCATCGTCTCGTTCGACTGGACCATGTACGACCAGGGGCATGTCGTCTTTCGCCCGGCCCAGATGGCCGCCGACGAGTTGCGGCTCGGCCTCGGCCGCGCCTATGCGGACTTCTACTCTGCGTCTTCCATCGCTT
>JASHUD010000122.1 GCA_030040215.1 Methylovirgula sp. | reverse complement strand
GGAATCCCCAGCAAATAGGTCGAGGTTTCCAGCTCGCGGCGACCGCGCGCCTCGGCGACCGCAACCCGCCATTCGCTCGCGCTATAGTCGCCGCGCCCGGTCCAGGCGAGCGCGACGAGTTCGGCCTTCTCGTCGTCGTCAAGCGCGTTGATGAAAGCCGCCAGTTCGCGCCGCGTCGGTCCATAACCGCGCTCGGTGAGGATGCTTAGAAATTCATCGTCAGTCGGATTCGATGCATCCGCATCAACTCCTTCGTCCGCGGCTTCGCGCTCGCGCGCCTTGGCGATGACGAAGCATACTTTGTCGGGGTTGATCTCCGGACCGGCGACGTCCGGATCGATATCCTTGCGCTCGGCCATTTTTCCCTCGGTTCCACCCATCGCATGCGAATGCGGTCGGGGTTAGAAATTGCGTTCGTGGGCGACCGGTCAAGGTCGTTCGATCGTTTGGAAAAAGAGAAACTCGCGGTCTTCGACCTATTCCAAGCCGGTAGCGCGATCACCACCTAACACGTTGCTATGACCGTCGTAGGAATGCAAAACGAGGGGATGCCGAGTGGCTTGAGCGCGGCAACGGCCGAGCCCAAAGCCGAGCGAATTGTGGCCAGAGCTTTGCTGGTCGGCGACAGGATCGATGCGGCCGGGCTGGAGCGCGGCGAAATGGTCGCAACGGCGCCGCTTGCGTTGCGGCTCGCACCGGCAAAATTTGTGGCGCTTTACCGCTTTGGCGTCGCCGTCTTCGTCGGCTTCACCGCCAGCGAAGAACAGAACTTTTTGGACGAGATCGCCGAACGCATCGCCGGCTCCCGGGACCGCAAGAACGATGAGACGGCGGTGCTCGAAATTTTGCCCGGCGCCGAGGATCGAGTCCTTCCCGGCGGCCCGATTCAAATGCCGGATCTGTCTGCTTCCCGGTTTTTGGTCGTTGCCGACGTGTTGGCCAAGACCGTATCGCTGGCCCGCGACGAAAGCGCGCTCAGCGGAGTCTTCGATAGCATTGAGCCGTTCGCCGCCGCGCTCGCGCGAACCGGACGTGCCCCCTGGAACCGCCGCAAAATGCTGCGGGTGATCGGCCAAGCGCTTCTGGCGCAACACCGGCTGTCGGGACGCGTGGCGGTCGAAGAGACCCCAGAAGTCTTATGGGATCATCCCAGCCTCGACCGGCTCTACGCCCGGCTCGCCGACGAATACGAATTGCGCGAACGTGCCAGAGCCGTCACCCGGAAGCTCGGGGTGATCGTCGAAACGGGCCAAGCATTGACCGACATTCTCGATGTCGATCGCGCCATGCGGCTGGAAGCGATTATCGTGATCCTGATTCTCGCCGAGATCCTGATCACGCTGGTCCAGATCTTCCTTGCGCATGGCTGATCGCGGGAAACGGCCGCGCGGTCCCCGCCGGCGGCCGCCGCTCGCCTCGCTCCGTCAAGCGGCTTTCGAGACGGTGTCGCGGATATCGTTGATAATCTTGCTCGTTTGCGAGCCGTAATCGCCAACCGCGCTGCGCACGAAGCGCGATTGCGCATCCATGACCTCGGGAACCGTGCGGCAAGTCTCAAGTCCGGCGAAGAAATCGCTCTGCGCCTCAAGTCTTCGCGCGGCAAAGCGCAGAATCTCAGCGGCGAACGCGAGGGGCAGCTCGAAAAAGGCGGATTGCCACGTCGTCTGAAACGGCGGTGCGTTCAGCGAATTGTCTTGCGCATTGCGGGCTTCCGGCCCAGGTAGCGGTGCATTCATGACATCCTCCACAACATACTGTCTGGCTCGTGCCGTTTGCACGTCGCAGGAAAGGTCAGTGTGGAATTCCAATTCGGCATGATTAAGGATTCGCCGTAAATTGATCGGCGCCAATCGGCGGCGTTGCCATACGAAGGGCGGCCGAAGCGAGACAAGAATTTCATGCGCGCGATGCTCTTGAAGAAAATCCGTACGCCGCTCGTCCTTGCGGATCTGCCCGATCCGCAACCGGGCACCGGCGAAATCCGCGTCAAAGTCGCGGCTTGCGGCGTTTGTCGCACGGATCTTCACGTCGTCGACGGCGAACTGCCGAACCCGAAATTACCGATCGTTCCCGGGCACGAGATTGTCGGACGGATCGATGCGGTCGGTTCGGGAGTCTCGGGGCTCACGCTTGGCATGCGCGTCGGCATTCCTTGGCTCGGACATACCGACGGCACTTGCCCTTATTGCCGCGCCGGCCGGGAAAATCTCTGCGACGCACCGCTGTTCACCGGCTATACGCGCGACGGCGGCTTTGCCACGCACGCGGTCGCCGATGCGCGCTATACGTTTCCGCTCGGCGAGACGGGCCGCGACGAAGCGCTTGCGCCACTGCTCTGCGCCGGGCTTATCGGCTGGCGCTCTTTCGTGGCGGCCGGCGAAGGCACCAACCTCGGCCTCTATGGGTTCGGCGCGGCGGCACACATCATTGCCCAAGTGGCGCGCCAACGCGGCCGGAAGGTGTTCGCTTTCACGCGGCCCGGCGACCGCGCCGCGCAGGATTTCGCCCGCAGCCTCGGCGCGGCCTGGGCGGGAGGCTCGGACGAGAAACCGCCCGAGCCGCTCGACGCGGCGATCATCTATGCGCCGGTCGGCCCGCTCGTGCCGCTGGCGCTTGCCGCAGTGAAGAAGGGCGGCACCGTTGTCTGCGCCGGCATCCACATGAGCGACATCCCGAGCTTTCCTTATGCGCTTCTCTGGGAAGAACGCCGGCTTGTCTCGGTCGCCAATCTTACGCGTCGCGACGGTCTCGATTTCTTGAGCCTCGCGGCGCATTCAGATATGGTGACGCACACAGTCCCTTACCCACTCGAACGCGCCAACGAAGCGCTCGCCGATTTGCGCGAGGGCCGGCTGCAAGGCGCGGCGGTTTTGATCCCGCCGAACGATTAGTGCGGTAGAATCAGCTCAGACGCTGGAGCGCGTCTTGCGTCAACGCCGCAAGCGACCGGTCGGCGTCGAGCCGCATCCAATCGAGCCTGCCCGGCGCAAACCTCGTTTGCTCGCGTACGACTTCGGGCGTTGCATCGGAGGCATCGTTCATGCGCGCCGCGACGCGGGCGACGAGCGTTTCTACGGGTGCGTCAAGCCACAAGCCTAGGAACGGTACGGCGGCGCTCGCGGCAACGGCGGCAAGCGCGTCGCGCTCCTCGGGCCTGGCGTGTACCGCATCGACGATCACGCTCTGCCCGGCGCGCAGCGCCGCCCCGGCGAGTTCGCGCAGCTTGCGATAGACTTCCTCCGATATTTGCGGCCGATAAGCCGCGGGCGGCAGGCGCTTCGTTTCATCGACGCCGCAAAGTTTTTTGCGTTCGATGTCGCTGCGCAGATGCACGGCTCCGGGCGCCTGGCCAATTTCGGCCGCCAGCGCTTGCCCGAGCGCGCTCTTGCCGCTACCCGACAATCCGCCGATGCCGACGAGCCGCGGCGCGCGCGGCGCAAGAAAATCTTCGGCGGCAGCAAAAAATTGCCACGCCTCCCTAGCGCGCACCTCCCGTTCCCCGGGATCGAGCTTACGCAAAGCCGCCGTTACGCGCGCGCGGATTGCGGCGCGCAACGCAAGAAACAGAGGCAGCGCCGCGAGCCCTTCGATCTCGTCTTCCGAGGAGAGCCAAAGATAGCGATTGAACAGAAGATTGGCGTGCGCGCGAAAGCCCCTCTGCCAAAGGTCCATCAGAACGAACGCAAGGTCGTAGAGGATGTCGATGGTCGCGATCGCATCGTCGAACTCGATGGCGTCGAAGAGAACCGCGCGGCCGTCTTCGAGCACGATGTTGCGCAGATGCACGTCGCCATGGCAGCGGCGCACCTTGCCTTGCCTCTCGCGCGTCCGCAGCAAAGCTTCATGCGCCTCATAAGCGGCGCGAAAACGCGTTCCGAGCGCCGCGACGGCGGCGGGCTCGAACACATCCTCGGCCTCGGTAAGTCCGGCGAGCGTATCTTCAAGCCGGCGGCGAAAATCTTCGGTGGCGCCGCCGCCGCGGCGCGGCGCGCGTTGGTGCGCGGCAAAGATAATCTCGGCAAGTTGCGCGGCGATCGACAGGTCGAGCTCGCCTCGTTCTGCGAGGCGATCAAGCGTCTTCGTCTCGTCGAAACGGCGCAGATGAACCGCCCATTCGACGATATCGCCATCCGTCCCGCCGATCTCGAGCCGACGCGCGGCGCGGCGGATCGGCACGACGCCGAGATAGAGTTCCGGCGCGTTGATCCTGTTGACGGCGATTTCGTTCTCGCAAGCCGCGCGGCGCTTCTCCAGCGTCGAAAAATCCATGAATGGAAACAAAACGGCGCGCTTCACCTTGTAGACGTCGCGGCCGGCGAGAAAGACGACGGCGCCGTGCGTATCGATGCGCGTCACGTTGCCGGCAAGCGCATGCGTGGATGGATCGCCAAGAAAGGCGAAAACCTCGTTCTGATCCTCAAAAGGGTCCATGGCAGCGCTGCGTGGATCGGCCGCGATGCGAAGGCAACGCCAGGGCGCAAAAAGGGCGGTGCAAAAATCGCACCGCCCATTCTATGCGGAATTATTCTGCGGCGGCGAGCTTCTGTGTCGATTTCCTCGCCTCTTCGGCAAGATAGGCCATGGCCGCCTGAACGCCCGCCTTTTTGTGCGGAATGCCGGCAAGCTCGAGGCTCATTTCGACGCCGCTCAGCGCGCCGAGGATCGTCAGATCGTTGGTGTCGGCGAGGTGGCCGATACGGAACACTTTGCCGGCGACGCGGCCAAGGCCGGTGCCGAGCGAAATATTGAAGTTCTCGAGCGCGATCGCGCGGAACGCATCGGCGTCGTGGCCGGGCGGCAGAAGAACCGAGGTCACGACCGGCGAATAATATTTCGGGTCCTTGCAGAGGACTTCGAGGCCCCAAGCGACCACGGCGCGGCGCGTCGCCTCGGCGTGGCGCTTGTGGCGGGCAAAGATGCGCTCGTATCCTTCCTCTTCGAGCAAATCGAGCGACACATCGAGGCCATAGATGATGTTGGTTGCCGGGGTATAGGGAAAGAAGCCGTTGGCATTGTTGGCCAGCATATCCGCCCAGGACCAATAGGATTTCTTGAACCCGGAGTTTTTCGACGCGGCCAAAGCCTTCTGGCTCACTGCATTGAAAGCGAGGCCGGCCGGCAACATCAGGCCCTTCTGCGAGCCGGCGACCGTGACATCGATGCCCCATTCGTCGTGACGCAGCTCGATCGAGCCGAGCGAGGAGACGGCATCGACGAAAAACAGCGCCGGATGTTTGAGCTTGTCGATTACCTGACGGATCTCGGCAAGCGGCGAGGTCGTGCCGCTCGCGGTCTCGTTGTGGACGACGCAAACGGCCTTGATCTCATGGCCCTTGTCTTCGCGCAGCCGCGCTTCGATCTGCGCCGGATCGGCGCCGATGCGCCAATCCGACTCGATGAATTCGGGCCTCAGGCCGAGGTTGGTCGCCATGGTTTTCCAAAGCGTCGCAAACTGGCCGGTCTCGAACATCAGCACGCGGTCGCCCGGCGAGAGCGTGTTGACGAGCGCCGCTTCCCAGCCGCCTGTGCCGGAGGCCGGAAAAATGATGACCGGGTTCTTGGTCTTGAAGGGCGCTTTCACCTTTTCCAGCACGCGCTTGGCGATCTTCTGGAAGTCCGGCCCGCGATGATCGATGACCGGCATGTCGATCGCCCGCAGGACGCGGTCGGGAATCGGGGTCGGACCGGGAATTTGCAAAAAGTGACGCCCGGGGCTGCGCGGCCTGTTGCTCATCATCTGTCTCCCAAACTTCTCCGTTGCCGCCTGCCCACAAGGACAAACGCATCTCGTTCATTTTCGGGCAGATCCGGAAGGACCTCGCGCCGGCTTTCTCACGCTGGCCGCGGCCACGGAGAAAAATCCGTGATCGAGCTGCCTGCCCGATCCAATCGTCTCGGCTCGTCGCCATCGGGCCGGCGCCCGCCGGGAGGAGCTATAATCTCCTGCATGAATAATGAGAAACAAGACGCGGCTCAACAGAAATTTGCCCGCCGCCGCGCGGGCAAACGGGCCGGATCGCAGTGCGACATGCGCTGCCGCTCTGCAGCATTTCCAGGTACGGTCCGGCGGAACGAACGCAGATGCCAGCGAAGTCGAGCCGCCCCGGCGTGCCAATTTGACGCGTCATGGGCCGAGCGAACCGCCGTCTGACGCGCTCGCGCAGGCTGCGCGATTAGCGCGCGATCGCCGCGCGCGCTTCCCGCAGGGCGCTTGCGCAGGCGTTTTCTTGTCCGGCGTGGTGGGCTTTGCGCGCCCGCACCAAGGCTGCGAGAGCGCGCGTCGCTCCCTCGCTCTCGTGAAGCCGCCGTTCGGCGGCGGCAATCGAAGCCGGCGTCGGCTGATAATGCAAACGCGCCGCGCGCGTCTCGGCACTTTCCGGCCCGCTGCCGGCAATCGCGTCGATCTTGGCGTCGACCGCGGCTTGTACCTTGCCGATCTCGGCAGCACATGGAGCCGCCCGCGCCCCGGCGGCAAAACAAAGTGCGAATGCCGGCGCAAGGATGAGATCGATCAGCAAGCGACGATTCCGCATCGGGTCGCGGGCGGCAGGCGCCAAGAAATCACGCACAGCTTGTGTGAACATCCAGCAAATGGCGGGA
>JASHUD010000121.1 GCA_030040215.1 Methylovirgula sp. | reverse complement strand
AATCAACACGCGGGCGCGGGAAAGGAGCGCCGCGTTCAGCTCGAAGCTCGGATTTTCGGTGGTCGCCCCGATCAGCGCGATGGTGCCGTCCTCCATTACCGGAAGGAAGGAATCCTGCTGGGTGCGGTTGAAACGGTGGATCTCGTCGACGAAGAGCAGCGTGCCCTGCCCGGTCGCGCGGCGTTTGCGTGCCTCCTCGAAGACCTTCTTGAGCTCGGCAATCCCTGAGAAAATCGCCGAGGTCTGGATGAAGGCGAGGTTCGTTTCGCGCGCCAACAGCCGGGCTACTGTGGTTTTGCCCGTCCCGGGCGGTCCCCAGAAGATGAGGCTGCCCAACGCTCCTCCCGAGCGTAACAGCCGGGTCAACGCGCCGTCGGGCCCGAGCAAATGGTCCTGGCCGGCAACCTCGTCGAGGCGTTGCGGCCGCAGCCGATCGGCGAGCGGATGCGGCGCCTGCTCTTCCAGGCGGCCGGCTGCGAAAAGATCTGACATTGCTTCAATTTGGGCTCCGAAACCTCGGAAATGAAGGGGCAAACCATGGATCCCGGTGAATAACCTTCCGACTCCGGCTTGCTGCCAAATGCCAGGCATTTATCAATCGGTTAACGTTTCGGTGAGAATCCGTTCCAGGGCCCACCGGGAGTCGCCGCATGCATGTCGTCGCATTGGTCAACCAGAAGGGCGGATCCGGCAAAAGTACGCTGACCGCGTGTCTCGCGGTTGCGGCGCGCGAGGCCGGCGAACGCGTCTTTCTGATCGACATGGATCCGCAGAAATCGTTGACCAAGTGGGGCTACCGCCGGCACGACAAAGATCTGCCCGTCGAATCGGTGGCGGCGGCAAAACTTGGCAGCGCGCTCGCGGCGCTCTCCGACCGCCGGGTAACGCTCGTCCTGATCGATACCCCGGCGACCGACTCGCCGGCCTCCGACGCGGCGATGCGCTCCGCCGATCTCTGCATCATTCCCGCCAGGCCGACGATCTTCGATATCTGGTCGAGCGAGGTGACGCGCGGCAAGCTCAAGACGTTGAGCAAGGAATACGCGTTCGTCCTCACCCAATGTCCGGCGATGCGGGAAAGCCACCGCGTCAGCGACGGCGCCGCGGCGCTCGAGGCGATGGGCGGACTGCTGCGTCCCTTTATCGGCGCACGTGTCGATTACCAGGAGGCGACGCGCGAAGGACGCGGCGTGACTGAAATCGGCGGCAAGGCGGCCGAGGAAATGCGTCAGCTCTGGGCTTCGCTGCAGCGCCGGCTGGCGCGCTGCGCGCCGCGCGACAGGCTGCGCTCCAATCCCGGCGAGCCGCCGCAGCCAGCCGTTCAGCCGCCGACCACGGTGGTGATGACCTGATCGCCGCGGCTGATGCTGATCTTCCAAAAATCGTGCTGAACGCTCGTCGCCCTTTCGAGATCGCGCGTCGTCCGGATCTTGATGTCGTTGACGGCGAGGACCACGTCGCCCTTCTGCAGGCTAAGCACCGCGGCGCGTGAATCTTCGTCGATATCGCTGATGACGACGCCCTGTTTCGCCGAGGCAAGCGAATATTCCTCGGCTACGGCCGGCGAAATGTTAATGACGGTCGCCCCGGCGAACGGCGAATCGCCCTGGATCTTGATCGGATCGCGCGGCAGCTCGGGAGCGGTGATGAGCTTTACCGTCAACATCAACGGTTTTCCGTTGCGCAGCACGGTCAGCGACGCGCTCGATCCGAGCGGCTTGGTCGCGAACCGATAGCTGAACGCTTCGACGTCCGCGACCGGCTGCTGGTCGATGCCGGTAATCAGGTCGCCGTGTTGCAAGCCGGCCGCGGCGGCCGGGCTCTGCGGGGTGATTTCGGTGACGAGCACGCCGCCCGGCCGATCGAGCCCCAGCGATTCGGCGATTTCTTTGGTGACGTTCTGCAGGCCCGCGCCAAGCCAGGGACGTTTCACCTCACTGCCGCCGCTCTTCGCCGTCGCAACGATGATTTTCACCATGTCGGAGGGGATGGCGAAGCCGATCCCGACGGAACTTCCGGTTTGCGACACGATGGCGGAATTGATGCCGACGAGCCGTCCATGCATATCGACCAGCGCGCCCCCGGAATTGCCCGGATTGATCGCCGCGTCCGTCTGAATGAAGAACCCGTAGTTGGAGATCCCTTCCTCGGTGCGCGCGAGCGCCGAAACAATGCCCTGCGTTACCGTCTCGCCGACTCCGAATGGATCGCCGATCGCCAGCACGATGTCGCCGACCTCGAGCGCATCCGAATCATCGAACTGCATATAGGGAAACGGACCGCCGCCGCCCTTCAGCCGCAGCACGGCAAGATCGGTGCGCTGGTCGCGCAGCACGATCTCGGCCTCGAATTCGCGGCGGTCGGAAAGCGCCACTTTCACGTCGGTCATCCCATTGATGACGTGGTAGTTCGTGACGACCAACCCGCTCGGATCGACGAGCACGCCCGAGCCAAGGGACAGGGCGGTGGGGCCGCCCGGCCGCAGCTCGGGACTGTCGCCGAAGAAATGCCGGAAGATCGGATCGTCAAAAAGCGCGTTACGCGGCGTCCGCTCGGTACGCGAAGCATAGACGTTCACGACCGCCGGAGCCGCCTGCTTGACCACGGGCGCAAAGGAAAGCGTGACTTCGCCGCGCGACTGCGGGACGGCGCGCTCGTCCGCCCGTGCCGGCAGCACGAGCAGCGCGAACAGCGCGAACAGCGCCGCGAAAGCCAGAATTGGCCGGATCGCATTGCGGATCGAAACGGTGCGGTTCACCCAAACCTCGTCGATGGCTGCTGCGGGAAATAAGCCGCGCCGACTGCAATTCGCAAGTTCGTCGATCATCTTTGCGTGTGGCGAAATTGCGGTGCGACTCATCGCCAGGTCCGTCCCAGATGCGTATCGCCGAAAGCGGCCGGATATTTGAGCCCGTAGCCCAGCGCCCGGTCGAGACCGATGTGGGCCAACCAGATCAGAGCGATAGGTTCGCCCAAAGGGGCGCCAAACCAGGCGGCCGCCGCGAGAAGCGTGAGCGGCACGAGCGTCGCATGCACCGCGTTATAGGCGATCGCCCCGGCGCGCGGCGAAAAGAGGTAAGCGAGAAACGTGAGATCGGGAAGGAAAAACACGACCGCGAAGAGAATCCATGATCCGTCGCGCCGCCAATAGAAGAACGCGGCGCCGGCCGCGAGCGCCGCGCCCTCGAGGCGCAAAAGCAGTTTGGGCGCGCCGACCACCGCGCCGGGAAGGCCAGCGTTCACTCGACCTCGGGAGCCGGCGCGCTCGGACCGGAATCCTGGCCCTTGGCCGCTTCGTCGCGATCGACAAATTCGATCACCGCCATCGCCGCGTCGTCTCCGTACCGAAATCCGGCCTTCAGCACGCGGGTGTAGCCGCCATTGCGCGTCCGATAGCGTGGCGCCAGCACATCGAAGAGTTTCCGGACGAGATCGACGTCCTTGATCTGCGCGATCGCCTGGCGGCGGGCATGCAGGTTGCCGTGCTTGCCGAGCGTCACCAGCTTCTCGACCACGGAACGCAGGTCCTTCGCCTTGGGCAGCGTGGTGGTGATCTGCTCGTGCTTGATGAGCGCCTGCGAGAGATTGGCGAACATCGCCTTGCGATGTTCGTGCGTGCGGTTGAAGCGGCGCTTGGCGCGACCGTGATACATGGCGCTCTCCTTATGCGGCCGCCGTGCCAAGGAACGGCCGTCTTTTGTTTCCTTCTCCCGCGAGCGGGAGAGGGATTCTTCTCAATAGTGCTCCTCGAAACGCTTGGCGAGCTCGTCGATGTTTTCGGGCGGCCAGCCGGTAACCTCCATGCCCAGATGCAGGCCCATTTGGGCGAGCACTTCCTTGATCTCGTTCAGCGACTTGCGGCCGAAGTTCGGAGTCCGCAACATCTCCGCCTCGGTCTTCTGGATCAAATCGCCGATGTAGATGATGTTGTCGTTCTTCAGGCAATTCGCCGAGCGCACCGAAAGCTCGAGCTCGTCGACCTTCTTGAGCAGCGCCGGATTGAAGGCAAGCTCAGGAATGGACGGCGTGACCTCTTCGCGGTGCGGCTCTTCGAAATTGACGAATACGTTGAGCTGGTCCTGGAGAATGCGCGCCGCATAGGCCACCGCGTCATCCGGCGTGATCGCACCGTTGGTTTCGATGTGCATCGTCAGCTTGTCGTAATCGAGAATCTGGCCTTCGCGGGTGTTCTCGACGCGGTAGCTCACTTTGCGCACCGGCGAATAGAGGCTGTCGATCGGAATCAAACCGATCGGCGCGTCTTCGCTGCGGTTGCGCTCCGCCGTCACATAGCCCTTGCCGGTGTTGACGGTGAATTCCATGCGGATCTCGGCGCCTTCGTCGAGCGTGCAAATGACGAGGCTTGGGTTCAGGATCTGCACGTCGCCGACCGTTTGGATGTCGGCGGCGGTGACTTTGCCGGGCCCTTGTTTCTTCAGCACCATGCGCTTGGGCCCATCGCTCTGCATTCTGATGGCGATGTCCTTGATGTTGAGCACGATATCGGTCACGTCCTCGCGCACGCCGGGAATCGATGAGAATTCGTGCAGCACGCCGTCGATGTGCACCGAGGTGATCGCCGCGCCCTGCAGCGACGACAACAGCACGCGGCGCAGCGCATTGCCGAGCGTTACGCCGAAGCCGCGTTCAAGCGGCTCGGCGACGACCGTGGCAAGCCGCTTCTGATCGTCGCCGGGAGCAACGTCGAGCTTGTTCGGCTTGATGAGCTCTTGCCAGTTTTTCTGAATCACGAGAACATCCTTCGTTCGAGCCAGAGAACTCCAGGCGAGGAGCTCTCGCCTGTCGGCGTTAAACGCGTCGCCGCTTGCGCGGCCGGCAACCGTTGTGCGGGATCGGCGTCACGTCGCGGATCGAAGTGACCGTGAACCCCGCCGCCTGCAACGCGCGCAGCGCCGATTCCCGCCCCGATCCCGGCCCCGAGACCTCGACTTCGAGCGTGCGCATGCCGTGTTCGGCGGCCTTGCGCGCCGCGTCTTCGGCCGCCATCTGCGCGGCATACGGCGTCGACTTGCGCGATCCCTTGAACCCCATCGTTCCCGCCGAGGACCAGGAGATCGTATTGCCCTGGGCATCGCTGATGGTGATCATCGTATTGTTGAACGTAGAATTCACATGCGCTACGCCGGAGACAATGTTCTTGCGCTCACGCCGGCGTACGCGGGTTGCTTCTTTCACCATGATCCATCCTTCCAACGCGCCCGTAATGCCAGGCGCTCGGGATTCCTACACAGGCTTCTTCTTGCCGGCGATCGGCTTGGCCTTGCCTTTGCGGGTGCGCGCATTGGTATGCGTGCGTTGGCCGCGCACCGGAAGTTGGCGGCGATGCCGCAAGCCGCGGTAGCAGCCAAGATCCATGAGTCGCTTGACGTTCATCGCCACTTCGCGGCGCAGATCGCCCTCGACCTGATAATCGCGGTCGATGGTTTCGCGGATCTGCAGGACCTCGGAATCGGTGAGCTCAAAAACGCGGCGCTGCGGCGGAATATGCACCTTGTCGCAGATCTCCTGCGCCTTCTTCGGACCGATTCCATGAATATATTGAAGGGCAATGACGACGCGTTTGTTCGTCGGTATGTTGACGCCGGCAATACGGGCCACGCGTTTTCTCCAGTTTGGTCGCTGCCTTTGGGCGCGGCGGGAAAAGCGGCCCGGTCGGCTCGCCTGACAACGAGAACCCCGCCCCTCATGGAAATCCATGGAAGCCAGGACCCGGATCCTTTCGGCTTGAACGGCTTTACCTAGTGGTCCGCCGCGCTTCCGTCAACCGCCAATTGTGGCAAATTGCCGACTTTGGCGGGGACAAAAGGTCCGCCGGCGTTCTGCACGGCCGCTCGGACCGCAAGTTCAGATCCTTACGGAGCTTTCGGCAGCTTGGTCGATCTGCGTCGCGACCACGTCGATGGGCGCCATGCCGTCCACCGTCTTCAGGAGACGCTGCCGCGCGTAATAGGCCGAAACCGGCGCCGTCATCGCCCGGTAGGCGGCGAGACGGGTCTTGAAGGCGTCGGGGTTGTCGTCGGCGCGAACCGCACAGCCTTTGGCGGCCATCTCTTTCGCCCGCTTTTCGATGCGGCCGAGCAGCGCCGATTCGTCGACCTTGAGCTCGATCACCGCGTCGAGCCTCATGTTCTTGGCCTTGAGCAGCTCGTCGAGCGCCTTGGCCTGATTCACGGTGCGCGGAAATCCGTCGAGGATAAAGCCGCGCGCCGCGTCGGGCCGTTCGATCCGCTCGGCGATGATTTTGAGCACGACCTCGTCGGGGACGAGACTGCCCGAGTCGACGATCTCCTTCACTCGCCGGCCGACCGGCGTGCCGGCGGCGGCAGCGGCGCGCAGCATGTCGCCGGTCGACAATTGCGGGATGCCATATTTCTGCGTCAGTCGCGCAGATTGCGTGCCTTTTCCCGCGCCCGGCGGTCCGAGCACGACGAGCCTCATCGTTTCCTGCCCCGCAATTTGGCCTTTTTCACCAAGCCTTCGTATTGGTGCGCTTGGAGGTGACCGTGAATCTGCGCCACGGTATCCATGGTAACGCTGACGACGATCAGAAGCGAGGTGCCGCCGAAATAAAACGGCACGTTGGCGTAGGAGATGAGGAGCTGCGGCAAGAGGCAGACCAGACTCAGATAGGCGGCGCCGACCACCGTAATCCGCATCAGCACCTTGTCGATATATTGCGCGGTGCGCTCGCCGGGCCTTATGCCGGGAATGAAACCGTTATGCTTCTTCAAGTTGTCGGCGGTCTCGGTCGGATTGAAAACGATTGCCGTGTAGAAGAACGCAAAGAATACGATCAGCGCGACGTAGAGAATCAAATACAGCGGACGGCCTTGACCGAGGTAGAGCGAGATCGCCCCCAAAATCCCGCCGCCGCCGCGCTGCGCGGAGAAATTGGCGATGGTCGTCGGCAGAAGTAGAAGCGAAGACGCGAAAATCGGCGGAATGACGCCCGACGTGTTGAGTTTCAGAGGCAGGAACGACGTTTGGCCTTCGTAGACGCGGTTGCCCTGCTGGCGCTTCGGATAGGTAATGACGAGCCGCCGCTGGGCGCGTTCCATGAATACGATGAAGCCGACCACGAACACCGCCATCACCACGACCGCCATGATGAGGAAGGTCGAAAGTTGCCCCTGCCGGCCGAGTTCGAGTGTGTGAATGATCGCCGTGGGAAATGCCGCCACGATACCCGAGAAGATGATCAGCGACGAGCCGTTGCCGATACCGCGCGAGGTGATCTGTTCGCCGAGCCACATCAGAAAGACCGTGCCGCCCATCAAGGTCAGCGTCGTCGTCAGCAGGAAGAAAAGTCCGGGGTCGCTGACCACGCCCGTCTGCCCTTCGAGACCGATGGCGATCCCGTATGCCTGGAAGCCGGCGAGCACCACCGTGAGATAACGCGTGTATTGATTGAGGACCTTGCGGCCTCCCTCGCCTTCTTTCTTCAACGCTTCGAGCGTAGGAAAGACGCTCGTCAGAAGCTGGATGATGATCGAGGCGGAAATATACGGCATGATGTTCAGGGCGAAAATCGCCATGCGCTGCACGGCGCCCCCCGAGAACATGTTGAAGAGCTGAAGAACGCCCTGGTTGTTGCCGTTGAACGTCGCCTCGAAGGCGGCGGGATCGATGCCCGGCAGCGGAATATAGGTCCCGAGCCGATAGATAATCAGCGCGCCAAGGGTGAACCAGATCCGCTTTTTGAGCTCGTCGGCCTTGGCGAAGGCGGCCCAATTGACGTTGGCGGCAAGTTGTTCAGCGGCCGATACCATGAACTGCTCCGCGCGGCGCACGGCGCGCCGCCAAGGCTCGAGAAATGTTCACCGGCTGGCGGTGCGATACGATCGATGTGGGGACCCGCCGGTTCCTCCGCAACGGACGCATCGCAATGCCGGCTTAGGCCGCCGTGACGGCCGCAACGAGGAGGCGCACCGATCCGCCCGCTTTTTCGATCGCCGCGACCGCCGATTTCGACGCCGCGGCTACTTCGAAAGCAAGCGGGGCGTTGATATCGCCCATGCCAAGGATCTTTACGCCGTCACGCGGCTTGCTGCAGACGCCGGCCGCAACCAACGCATCGATCGTGATCGGCGCGCCGCGCGCAAGTTTGCCCGAATCGACCGCCGCCTGGATGCGGTGCAGATTGACCTCATTATAGTGTGTGGGATGCGGCGGAGTGAAGCCGCGTTTCGGCAGGCGCCGGTGCAACGGCATCTGGCCGCCTTCGAATCCTTTGACCCTGACGCCGGTGCGTGCCTTCTGACCTTTGACGCCGCGCCCGCCGGTCTTGCCTTTACCGGAGCCGATGCCGCGCCCGACCCGCATGCGCGCTTTCGATGCGCCTGGATTGTCGGCGATTTCATTGAGTTTCATGACGCGGCCCTCATTCCACGATGCGCACGAGATGCGCGACTTTGGCGACCATGCCGCGCACCGCCGGTGTGTCGGGCAGCGACGCCCGCCGGCCGATCTTGTTGAGCTTGAGGCCGACCAACGTGGTCCGCTGCACCGCCGGACGGCCGATCGGGCTTCTGATCTGTTCGACGGTGAGCCGCGCCTTCGGTTTGCTTTTTGCCATCCTACGCCTCCGCGGCGGCCTCGGCCTCGCCGCCCTGGCGGCGGGCCTGCAATGTCGAGACTTTCATCCCGCGCCGCGCCGCGACGGCGCGCGGCGAATCTTCTTTCTGCAGGGCGTCGAACGTCGCCCGCACCATGTTGTAGGGATTGGACGAACCCTGCGACTTCGCGACGACGTCGTGCATGCCGAGCGTTTCGAAAACGGCGCGCATCGGGCCGCCGGCGATGATGCCGGTACCGGCCGGCGCGGCGCGCAGCAAGACTTTGCCGGCGCCATGCCGGCCGGTAACGTCGTGATGCAGGGTGCGGCCTTCGCGCAACGGCACGCGGATCAGCGCGTGTTTGGCTGCCTCGGTCGCCTTGCGAATCGCTTCCGGCACTTCGCGCGCCTTGCCGTGGCCAAAGCCTACTCTACCCTTCTGGTCACCGACGACGACGAGCGCGGCGAAACCGAAGCGCCGTCCGCCCTTCACGACTTTTGCGACGCGATTGATATGGACCAAACGGTCCACGAACTCGCTGTCGCGCTCTTCCCGATCGCGGCCACGGCCGCCTTCGCCTTCACGTGCCATCAATCACTTCCATCGTCTCGCGGCGCTTTCGCCGTGCATCAGATCGTCAGTCCCGCTTCGCGCGCGCCTTCGGCCAACGCCTTGACGCGGCCGTGATACATATACGCTCCCCGGTCGAATACCACCTCTTTGATTCCCGCCTCGATCGCCCGTTCGGCGATCTGCTTGCCGATGCGCCGCGCCGCCTCGATGGTGGCGCCCGTTTTCAGGCTTTCGCGATTGACCTTTTCGAGCGACGAAGCCGCGGCGAGCGTACGTCCGGCGGCATCGTCGATGATCTGGCAATAGATCTGCTTCGACGAACGGTAGACCGAAAGGCGCGGCTTGCCATAGGCATGCACCTTGACCGCGCGCCGCACGCGCGCCTTGCGGCGGACTTCCGTCTTGCTGTGCTTGCCCATCGCCTTTACTTCTTCTTGCCTTCCTTGCGGAAGATGAACTCGCCCGAATATTTCACGCCCTTGCCCTTGTACGGCTCGGGCGGCCGGAAAGCGCGGATCTCCGCCGCGACTTGGCCGACCTGATGTCGATCGGTGCCGCTGATGGTAATTTCCGTCGGCTTCGGCGTCACAATAGTGATGCCTTGCGGGATCGGAAAAGTCACATCATGGCTATAGCCCAACGACAATTGCAGTTTCTTGCCGGCAACCGCCGCCTTATAGCCGACGCCGTTGATCTCCAGCCGTTTCTCGAACCCCTTGGTGACTCCCACGACGAGATTATTGAGCATCGCGCGGGTCGTGCCCCACATGGCCCGCGCCCGCTTCGTTTCGTTGCGCGGATCGACCTTGAGACGATTGTCGGCAAGACTCACCGCGACGTCGCTCGGCGCGACGAAGCGTAATTCGCCTTTGCCGCCTTTTATGGCGACCGTCTGGCCTTCGACCTTGGCGGTGACGCCGGCCGGCAAAGCGACCGGCTTTTTCCCGACGCGGGACATGCTACAAATCCTCGTTCAAAACACCTTGCACAGAACCTCGCCGCCCACGTGCGCGTCGCGCGCCGCGTGATCGGCCATGACGCCCTTCGGCGTCGAGACGATGGTGATGCCGAGGCCGTTGGCGACCTGCGGCATTTCGGTGACCCCGGCATAGACGCGCCGGCCCGGCTTCGATACCCGCTGCAACTCGTGGATCACCGGTTCGCCGTCGTAATATTTAAGCTCGATCTCGAACTCGCTGCGCCCGTTGCCGTATTCCGTGGTTGAATAGCCGCGGATATAGCCTTCCTGCGCGAGCACGTCGAGCACGTTGGCGCGCAGCCGCGAGCCGGGCGTATTCACCTTGCCCTTGCGCCGCATCTGCGCGTTGCGGATGCGGCTCAACATATCGCCGAGAGGATCGTTCATCGCCATGATGCGCTCCCCTTACCAGCTCGACTTGACAAGGCCGGGGATCAATCCGCGCGCTCCGAGTTCGCGCACTGCGATGCGCGACATTTTCATCTTGCCGATGAAGCCGCGCGGCCGCCCGGAGATCTCGCAGCGGTTGCGCACCCGCCCGGGCGCCGAATTACGCGGCAATTCGGCGAGCTTGAGACGCGCCGCAAAACGGTCTTCGGCGCTCGCCGCTCTATCCCCGGCCAGCGCCTTCAGCTTCTTGCGGCGCGCGGCATATTGCTTGACGAGCCGTGCGCGATGCTTGTTTTTCTCAATCGAACTTTTCTTGGCCATTGATCTGCCTCTAGTCTCCGCGTTTGAGACTTCGTCTCACTGCCGGAACGGAAAATTGAACGCCCGCAACAGCGCGCGGGCTTCGTCGTCGGATTTGGCGGTGGTGCAAACGACCACGTCGAGACCGAGAACGCTCTCGGTCTTGTCATAATCGACCTCCGGAAACACGATGTGCTCCTTGATTCCCAAGGCGTAGTTGCCGCGCCCGTCGAAACTCTTCGGGCTTAGCCCGCGAAAGTCGCGTACCCGCGGCAGAGCGACCGTCACAAGCCGGTCGAGGAATTCGTACATCCGCGTCCGGCGCAATGTGACTTTCACCCCGATCGGCATGTTCTCACGCACTTTGAAAGTCGCGATCGCCTTGCGCGCCCGCGTGATGATCGGCTTCTGCCCGGCGATCAGCGCCAGATCGGCGGCGGCGGACGTTACCTTCTTGGTATCGTTGACCGCCTCCCCGACGCCCATGTTGAGCACGATCTTGTCGATCATCGGCACTTCGAGCGGATTTTTGTAGCCGAATTCCTTGGTGAGCTGCGGGCGCACCACCTCGGTGTAGAATTTCTTGAGGCGCGGCACGTAGTCCTTCGGTGCATCGAATGCTTCGACGGCGGGCGCGCGCGAAGGCTCGTGCTCGCGCGTTTTCGCTTGCGCCTTAGCTTTGCCCTCGGCGGCCTTGGCGCTCTTTTCAGGCGCCGCGGCGTTTGCTTCGGGCTTTGCGCCCTTGGCCTTGTCCTTCGCCTTGGGATCCTTGGGCGCGCCCTTACCTTTCGCCTCAGCCATCGATCAGGTCTCCCGAACGTTTCGCAAACCGCACCTTGCGGCCGTCGTCGAGAATCTTGAATCCGACCCGCGTCGGCTTGCCGTCTTTCGGATCGACGAACGCGAGGTTGGAAAGATGAATCGTACCCTCTTTGGAGATGATGCCACCCTCCTGTTTCGCCGTCTGGCGCTGATGGCGCTTGACGAGATTGACGCCGCGCACGACGGCGCGCCCTTCCTTCGGAAGGACCCGGATGACCTCGCCGGAACGGCCTTTGTCGCGGCCGGCAATCACCGTTACTTTGTCGCCCTTCTTGATTTTGGCGGCCATCAGAGCACCTCCGGGGCGAGCGAGATGATCTTCATATGATTCTTGGCGCGCAATTCGCGCGGCACCGGCCCGAAGATGCGCGTGCCGACCGGCTCGGCCTGCGCGGTAATCAACACGGCGGCGTTGGAGTCGAAGCGGATCACCGAGCCGTCGGGCCGTTTAATGTCCTTGGCGGTGCGCACCACCACGGCGCGCATCACATCGCCCTTCTTGACGCGGCCGCGCGGGATCGCCTCTTTGATCGAGACGACGATCACGTCGCCGACGCCGGCGTATTTGCGCTTCGAGCCGCCGAGCACTTTGATGCACATCACGCGGCGCGCGCCCGAATTGTCGGCGACGTCGAGATTGGTTTGCATCTGGATCATGGCATTATGCCCTTCCTCGCGGCTTTCGCCGATTCCATGCTTTTGCTCCTGGATCCCGGCTCGATCCCCGGATCAAGTCCGGGGATCGCTTCGTCCGGGAAAGTGGCCACTTGCCCCGACGAGCCCGCAAAGCGGGCGAAGTTCCCGGGGTCCAGGCATCATCCTTACTTCGCGCACGTCGACTCCGATCAAGCCTTTGCCGCCTCGATGACGACCCAGCGTTTCAACTTCGAGATCGGCCGCGTCTCCTCGATGAACACCGTATCGCCCACCTTGGCGCTGTTGGCCTCGTCATGCGCGTGAAAGTTCTTCGAGCGCCGCACCGTCTTCTTCAACAGCGGATGCGTGAAGCGCCGTTCGACCTTCACGACCACGGTCTTGTTCTGCTTGTCGCTGACGACGACGCCCTGAAGAACTCGTTTCGGCATGCTCAAAAAATCCTATTGCTTGGCGTCTTGCCGCTCGGCGACGATGGTTTTCGCCCGGGCGATGTCGCGGCGCACGATCCGCACCCGTGCCGTATCCTGAAGCTGTCCCGTCGCCCGCTGAAAGCGCAGGTTGAACTGCTCCTTCTTGAGGCTGAGGATCTCCTGCTCGAGCTGGTCGTCGCTCATGACGCGAAGGTCCGACATCCGCTGCTTGGTCTTCATCGCGCGCCTACTCCACGATCCGCTGCACGAAGCGTGTCTTGACCGGCAGTTTGGCGGCGGCCAGCGTCAAAGCCTCGCGCGCGACCTCGGTCGTCACGCCGTCGAGCTCGAACATGATGCGCCCCGGCGCCACGCGGCACGCCCAGAATTCGGGCGCGCCCTTGCCTTTGCCCATCCGCACCTCGGTCGGCTTTTTCGAAACCGGCACGTCCGGAAAGATACGGATCCAAACGCGCCCGGAGCGCTTCATGTGGCGCGTCATGGCGCGCCGCGCCGCCTCGATCTGCCGGGCGGTGACCCGATCCGGTTCGAGCGCCTTCAGCCCGTATTGGCCGAAGTGCAGCTCGAAACCGGCTTTCGAGGCGCCGTGAATCCGGCCCTTGAAGGCCTTGCGGAATTTCGTGCGCTTGGGTTGCAACATGGTTCAGACTCGAATTCTCTCAAATTGGGCATGGTCCTTTCCGGATCATGCGAAACATCTAGGCGGCGTCGCGGTCGCGGCGCCGGCGCTCGCCGCCGCCGCCGTGATCCTGCTCGGCCATTTTCTTGTCCTGCGCCATCGGATCGTGCTCGAGGATCTCGCCCTTGAAGATCCACACCTTGATGCCGCAGGTGCCGTAAGCGGTGTGCGCCGTCGCGGTGCCGTAATCGACGTCGGCGCGCAACGTGTGCAACGGCACGCGGCCCTCGCGGTACCATTCGAGGCGGGCGATCTCGGCGCCGCCAAGACGGCCGGAACAATTGATGCGGATGCCTTCCGCGCCGAGCCGCATTGCCGATTGGACCGCCCGCTTCATCGCGCGCCGGAAGGCGACGCGCCGCTCGAGCTGCTGGGCGATGGAATCGGCGACCAGGGTCGCGTCGATCTCGGGCTTGCGCACCTCGACAATATTGATGACCACCTCGGAATCGGTGAGCTTGGCGACGGTCTTGCGGATCTTGTCGATATCGGCGCCTTTCTTGCCGATGACGACGCCGGGACGCGCCGAATAGATCGTTACCCGACACTTCTTGTGCGGCCGCTCGATGATGATTTTCGACACCGCCGCCTGCTTCAAGGTGCTCATCAGGATCTCGCGGATCTTGACGTCCTCGTGGAGCAGCTTGGCGTATTCGGCCTTGTTCGCGTACCAGCGCGAATCCCAGGTTCGGTTGATGCCGAGGCGAAGACCGATCGGATTGACTTTCTGTCCCATCTCAGGCTCCCGCGGTCTCGGCCGCTTCGATCTCGCGCACGACGATCGTCAGATTGGCGAAGGGCTTATGGATGCGTCCGGCGCGGCCTCGGGCGCGCGCCATAAAACGCTTTAAAACCAGTGCCTTGCCGACGTAAGCTTCGGCCACGACGAGATCGTCGACATCGAGGCTGTGATTGTTTTCCGCATTGGCAATGGCGCTCTCCAGCGTCTTCTTCACGTCGATGGCGATGCGTTTGCGCGAGAACTCCAGATCGGCAAGCGCCCTGTCGACCTTCTTGCCGCGGATCAACTGCGCGACAAGATTCAATTTCTGCGGGCTGACGCGCAGCATGCGGCACACCGCTTTGGCCTCGTTATCCTTCAACTGACGCGGATTTTTAGCTTTGCTCATGTCTCAAACCCGCTTGGCTTTCTTGTCGCCCGAATGGCCGTGGAACGTGCGAGTCGGCGAGAACTCGCCGAACTTGTGGCCGATCATGTCCTCGCTGACCAAAACCGGAATGTGCTTATGGCCGTTGTGCACGCCGAAGGTGAGGCCGACGAACTGCGGCAGGATGGTCGAGCGGCGGCTCCAGATCTTGATGACGTCGCTGCGGCCGGAGGCGCGCGTCGCATCGGCTTTCTTCAACAGATAGCCGTCGACGAACGGACCTTTGGAGATCGAACGCGCCATTCCCTTACGCCTTCTTGCTCTTGTGACGCGAGGTCACGATGAACTTGTCGGTCGCTTTGTTCGACCGCGTTTTCTTGCCCTTGGTCGGCTTGCCCCACGGCGTCACCGGGTGGCGGCCGCCCGATGTTTTGCCCTCGCCGCCGCCATGCGGATGATCGACGGGATTCATGGTGACGCCGCGATTATGCGGCATCCGTCCCAGCCAACGGTTGCGTCCGGCCTTGCCGATCGACGTGTTCATGTGATCGGGATTGGAAACCGCGCCGACGGTCGCGAAACATTGGCCGTGCACCAACCTTTGCTCGCCCGAGTTCAGGCGCAGGATCACATAGCCCTGATCGCGGCCGACGATCTGCGCAAACGTGCCGGCGGCGCGTACCATCGCGGCGCCCTTGCCGCGTTTCAACTCGACGTTATGAACCATGGTGCCGACCGGCATGTTCGACATCGGCATCGCGTTGCCGGGCTTCACGTCAACCTGCTGGCCGGAGATGACTTCGTCGCCAACGCCAAGCCGCTGCGGTGCCAAGATGTATGAGAGTTCGCCGTCGGTGTAGCGGATGAGCGCGATAAACGAGGTGCGGTTCGGATCGTATTCGATCCGCTCGACCTTCGCCGGCACGTCGAGCTTGCGGCGCTTGAAATCGACGATCCGATAACTCCGCTTATGGCCGCCGCCGTGAAAACGCACGGTAATGCGGCCCTGGTTGTTGCGGCCGCCGGTCGACGCCTTTCCCTCGGTCAGATGTTTGACCGGCTCGCCCTTGTAGAGTTCGGAGCGATCGACGATCACCAATTGGCGAAGGCCCGGAGTGATCGGCTTGAACGTCTTCAGCGCCATCTTCAGAGCCCCGTGGTCACGTCGATGCTGTGGCCTTCGGCCAAAGTCACGACCGCCTTCTTGACGTCGGATTGTACGCCGCGCATGCCTTTGAAGCGCTTCACCTTGCCCTTGCGCACCAGCGTATTCACCGCTTCGACCTTGACGTCGAACAGCCGTTCGATCGCTTCCTTGATCTGCGCCTTCGTCGCCTCCTTGCGGACGCGGAAGATAACCTTGTTGTGTTCCGATGCCGCCGTCGCTTTCTCGGTGATGACCGGGGCAAGGATCAGGTCATAATGGCGCGCATCGGCGAACTTGCTGGACGGGCTCATGCGAATCGCGCCTCCAGCGCATCGATAGCCGCCTTGGTGAGAACGAGTTTCTCGCGGCGCAGGATGTCGTAAACGTTGATTCCCTGGACGGGCAGCACGTCGACCTCGGGGATGGCGCTCGCCGCCTGAAGAAAATTGATTTTCAGCTCGGCGCCATCGACGATCAACGCGTTGGTGAGCCCGAGCTTGGCGAAGTTCGCTTTAAGGCCCTTGGTTTTGGGCTCGGCGATCTCGGCGTTCGTCCAAATGATGATCCCGCCGTCTTTGGCTTTGGCCGAGAGCGCGTGTTTCAAGGCGAGCGCACGCAATTTCTTCGGCAGGTCGTGAGCGTGGGAGCGTACTACCGGACCGAAGGCGCGTCCGCCGCCGCGGAACTGCGGGACGCGCGCCGAACCGTGGCGGGCGTTGCCCGTCCCTTTCTGCCGGTACATCTTCTTGCCGGTACGGGCGATCTCGCCGCGTCCCTTCGTCTTATGCGTGCCGGCGCGGCGCTTGGCGAGCTGATAGCGCACCATGCGCGCCAGAATGTCGGAACGCGGTTCGAGACCGAAGATGGCCTCGTTCAATTCGATGGAGCCGGTTTTTTTGCCGTCGAGCGAGGTGATGTCGATCTTCACGACGCAGCCTCCTCGGTTGCCGGCGCGGACGCGTCGGCATTCGCTTCGTTTGCCAACTTGTATTTGCCGGGCCGCGGCGCGTCTTTCGGCAAAGCTTTCTTTACCGCGTCGCGCACGTAGATGAAACCGCCGCGCGTACCGGGCACCGCGCCTTCGACCAGGATGAGGCCGCGGTCGACGTCGGTCTGCACGACGCGCAGATTGAGAGTCGTGACGCGCTCGACGCCCATGTGGCCGGCCATTTTCTTGTTCTTGAACGTCTTGCCCGGATCCTGCCGTCCGCCGGTCGAACCCAGCGAACGATGCGAGATCGATACGCCGTGGCTGGCGCGCAGACCGCCAAAGTTCCAGCGTTTCATGCCGCCGGCGAATCCTTTGCCGGCGCTCGTGCCCGTCACGTCCACGAACTGCCCGACCACGAAATGATCCGCGGTGATCTCGGCGCCGATCGGCAGAAGCGCCGTCTCCTCGACGCGAAATTCGGCGAGTTTCATTTTCGGCTCGACCTTGGCGACGGCGAAGCGGCCGCGTTCGGCCTTCGAGACGTTCTTCACCTTGGCGCGGCCGATGCCGAGCTGCACGGCCGTATAGCCGTTGTGCTCCTTGGTCCGCTGTGCGACGACCTGGCAGCCGTCGAGCTTCAAGACCGTGACCGGCACGTGCTCGCCCGCGTCGTTGAAGACGCGGGTCATGCCGAGCTTCTGTGCGATGACGCCTGACCGCATAACTCTATCCTAAAGCTTGATTTCGACGTCGACGCCGGCGGCAAGATCGAGCTTCATCAAAGCATCGACCGTCTGCGGCGTCGGATCGACGATGTCGAGCACGCGCTTATGGGTTCTGATTTCGAACTGCTCGCGACTCTTCTTGTCGATATGCGGCGAGCGGTTCACCGTGAATTTCTCGATCTTGGTGGGGAGCGGAATCGGACCGCGCACCTGCGCACCGGTCCGCTTCGCCGTCGAGACGATTTCCTTCGTCGACGAATCGAGGATCCGGTGATCGAACGCCTTGAGGCGAATGCGGATGTTCTGGCCGTTCATGATCCCATCCCTATCGGCCGGCCGGGGCTGAGCCCGGACCAACCAACTCCTTATTCCGTAATCGAAGCGACGACGCCGGCGCCGACGGTGCGGCCGCCCTCGCGGATTGCGAAACGCAGCTTCTCTTCCATGGCGATCGGCACGATGAGCTCCACGTCCATGGTCACGTTGTCGCCGGGCATCACCATTTCGGTGCCTTGCGGCAGCGTGACGATGCCGGTCACATCGGTCGTGCGGAAATAGAACTGCGGCCGGTAGTTGGTGAAGAACGGCGTATGCCGGCCGCCCTCCTCCTTGGTCAGAATGTACGCCTCGGCCTTGAACTTGGTGTGAGGCTTGACCGAGCCCGGCTTGCACAGGACCTGGCCGCGCTCGACGTCCTCGCGCTTCGTGCCGCGCAGCAGCGCGCCGATGTTGTCGCCCGCCTCGCCCTGGTCGAGCAGCTTGCGGAACATTTCGACGCCGGTGACCACGGTCTTCTGCGTCGGCCGGATTCCGACGATCTCGACTTCCTCGCCGACTTTGATAATGCCGCGTTCGATGCGGCCGGTAACCACCGTGCCGCGTCCGGAGATCGAGAATACGTCCTCGACCGGCATCAAGAACGGCTGGTCCTTGGGGCGATCGGGTTGCGGAATGTAGTCATCGACCGCATTGAGCAGCTCCATGATCGCGTTTTTGCCGATTTCCGGATGATCGTTTTCGAGTGCCGCCTTTGCGGAACCCTTGATGACCGGAATCGTGTCGCCGGGGAAATTGTACTTGGAAAGCAATTCGCGCACCTCGAGCTCGACCAGTTCGAGGAGCTCGGGGTCGTCGACCATATCGACCTTGTTGAGGAAGACGACGAGCGCCGGCACGCCCACTTGGCGGGCAAGCAGGATATGTTCGCGCGTCTGCGGCATTGGGCCGTCGGCCGCCGAGACCACCAGGATCGCGCCGTCCATCTGCGCCGCGCCGGTGATCATGTTCTTCACATAGTCGGCATGGCCGGGGCAATCGACATGCGCATAGTGGCGCTTCTTGGTCTCGTATTCGACGTGGGCGGTCGAGATCGTGATGCCGCGCGCCTTTTCTTCCGGCGCCCTGTCGATCTGATCGTAAGGGGTATAGGTCGCGCCGCCCGACTCCGCCAACACCTTGGTGATCGCCGCCGTCAACGACGTCTTGCCATGATCGATGTGGCCGATCGTCCCAATGTTACAATGCGGCTTGGTCCGCGCAAATTTTTCCTTGGCCATGGTTTGGCTCCTTCAAACCCTTCCACGCTTCAAGCGTATTTCGCCTGTACCTTGCTGGCTTCGCCAGGAGGCACCTGCTCGTAGTGATCGAACTGCATCGTATAGTTGGCGCGGCCCTGGCTCATGGACCGCAGCTGGTTGACGTAACCGAACATGTTGGCGAGCGGCACCATCGCGCTGATGATCACCGCGTTGCCGCGCATGTCCTGGCCCTGCACCTGCCCGCGCCGGCCGAGAAGATCGCCCATGACGGAGCCGGTGTAATCCTCCGGCGTCGTCACCTCGACCTTCATGATCGGCTCGAGCAATACCGAATGGCCTTCGCGCAGCGCCCGGCGCGTCGCGGCGCGGGCGCACAGTTCGAAGGCGAGAACCGATGAGTCGACGTCGTGATACTGGCCGTCGATCAAGGTCGCCTTAACGTCGACCACCGGGAAGCTCGCCAGCACGCCGGAAGTCAGGGCCGTATTGAACCCTTTCTCGACGCCCGGAATATATTCCTTCGGTATCGAGCCGCCGACGACCTTCGATTCGAACACGTTTCCGGCGCCCGGCGTATTGGGCTCGTAGATGACGGTGATCTTCGCATATTGGCCGGCGCCGCCCGTCTGCTTCTTATGCGTCTCGTCGATCTCGACCCGCCTGCTCAGTTTCTCGCGATAGGCGACCTGCGGCGCGCCGATGTTGGCGTCGACCTTGTAGGTGCGCTTCAGGATATCGACTTTGATGTCGAGATGCAGTTCGCCCATGCCCTTCAGGATCGTCTGGCCGGACTCCTGATCGGTCGAGACCCGGAACGACGGATCTTCCGCGGCGAGTTTGTAGAGCGCCACACCGAGCTTTTCCTGATCGGCCTTGGATTTCGGTTCGATGGCAATCTCGATGACCGGATCGGGGAACTCCATCCGTTCCAGGATGACGGGCTTATGCATGTCGCAGAGCGTGTCGCCGGTACGCGTCTCTTTGAGGCCGGCAAACGCGATGATGTCGCCCGCGTAGGCTTCCTTGATGTCCTCGCGGTTGTTGGCATGCATCAGCAGCATGCGGCCGATCCGCTCGCGCCTACCCTTCGTCGAATTGAGAACCGTGGTGCCCGATTCGACGTAACCAGAATAGACGCGCGCGAACGTGAGCGACCCGACAAACGGATCGTCCATGATCTTGAAGGCGAGGATGGACAACGGCTCGTCGTCGCTGGCGTGACGCACCACGTCGGCGCCGGTGTCGGGATCGATGCCCCTGATCGCCTCGCGGTCGACCGGCGAAGGCAGATAGTCGACTACGGCGTCGAGCAACGGCTGCACGCCTTTGTTCTTGAACGCCGAGCCGCATAGGATCGGGACGAACGCGATGGTGCGGACCGCCTTGCGGATGAGCCTCTTCAGCGTCGCCTCGTCCGGTTCGGCGCCGTCGAGATAGGCGGTCATGACCTCGTCGTCGAGTTCGACCGCCGCTTCGATCAAATCGTGACGGTATTTTTCCGCCTGTTCGCGCAATTCGGCAGGAATTTCCTCGTCGTGGTATTTGGCGCCGAGCGTCTCGTCCTCCCAGACGAGCATCTTCATGCGCACCAGATCGATGATCCCTTTGAAGTCGGCTTCGAGACCGGCCGGCAGCTGGATGCAAATCGGACGGCCGCCGACCTTGGTCCTGATTTCCTCGACGCAGCGGAAGAAATCCGCGCCGGTTTTGTCCATCTTGTTGGCGAACACGATGCGCGGCACGTTGTACTTGTCGGCTTGGCGCCAGACGGTCTCGGTCTGTGGCTCGACGCCTTGGTTGCCGTCAAGAATGCATACCGCGCCGTCCAGGACGCGCAGCGAGCGTTCCACTTCGATCGTGAAGTCGACGTGGCCGGGCGTGTCGATGATATTGAGGCGCTTGCCGTTCCAGAAGGTCGTGGTCGCGGCCGAGGTGATCGTGATGCCGCGCTCCTGCTCCTGCTCCATCCAATCCATGGTCGCGGCGCCCTCGTGGACCTCGCCCATTTTGTGCGACTTGCCGGAATAGAAGAGGATGCGCTCCGTGGTCGTCGTCTTGCCGGCGTCGATGTGCGCCATGATACCGAAGTTTCGGTAATCCTCGATTTTATGGGCGCGCGGCATCGATCAATTCCTTCGTATCCGGTTCGGTTACCAGCGGTAGTGCGAGAAGGCGCGGTTGGCCTCGGCCATTCGGTGCGTATCCTCGCGTTTCTTCACCGCATTGCCGCGATTGTTGGCGGCGTCCATGATCTCGGCCGAAAGCCGGTCGATCATGGTCTTGTCGTTGCGGCCGCGCGCCGCGCTGATGATCCAGCGGATCGCCAGCGCTTGGCGTCGTTCGGGGCGGACCTCGACCGGCACCTGATAAGTGGCGCCGCCGACGCGCCGCGAGCGGACCTCGATCGCCGGGGCGACGTTCTCCAGCGCCTGACGGAACACCGGCAAAGGCTCGGTGCGCAGCTTGCTCTCGATTGCGTCGAAAGCGCCGTAGACGATCGACTCGGCCATCGACTTCTTGCCGTCGTACATGATCGAATTCATGAACTTGGCCAGAATGACATCGCCGAACTTGGCGTCCGGAATGACTTCCCGTTTCTCGGCCCTGTGGCGGCGCGACATCTCGTTTCTCTCTTAAGCTTCTCTCTTGGTCGTCATGGCCGGACTTGACCCGGTCATCCAGTCACTTCCATTAACGGATCCTCGGATCTCGCTGGTCCGAGGATGATCTCCGCTTCGCTCCGATCACTTCGGTCGCTTCGCGCCGTATTTGGAACGGCGCTGCTTGCGATTCTTGACGCCTTGCGTGTCGAGCACGCCACGCAGGATATGATAGCGCACGCCGGGCAAATCCTTGACGCGCCCGCCGCGGATCATGACGACCGAATGTTCCTGGAGGTTGTGGCCCTCGCCAGGAATATAGCCGATGACCTCGAACCCGTTGGTCAACCGAACCTTGGCGACTTTGCGCAGCGCCGAGTTCGGCTTTTTCGGGGTCGTCGTATAGACGCGCGTGCA
>JASHUD010000120.1 GCA_030040215.1 Methylovirgula sp. | reverse complement strand
AAACGGGTCGCAACGCGCGTCGCGCATCTCGCCAAAGAGGCGCGCCGCGAAGAGATCGCGCGGATGCTGGCCGGCGCCACGGTCACCGAAGAGGCGCGCGCCGCCGCCGGCCGGCTCCTGGAAAGAACCGGAGATCCGGTGACCCCGGCCTAGCCGGCGCCCGAAGCGCGGTATTTCGAGCCCTTGCGCCGGTCCGCCCCGGGTCTCCGCACGCAGTCGCGCCGACAAAGGGCTTGTCGCCAACGCCAATCTTGTGTTCTTTCCCCCCAAAAGGACACGCAAGTCCCGGCCGCTGCGAGAACGGCGCGGAGGAGAAGAATGAAGCGGTTGTTCGTGCTCGGCGTGGCGATTATCGGCCTTTCGGCGCCGTTAGCCGCGGAGACTCTTCAGGAGGGCGCCAGCGCTTATGCGCACGGAGATTATGCGACGGCATTGAAATTGTTGCTCCCTTTGGCGGGACGAGGGGACGCTTACGCGGAGGCCAATATCGGCCTCATGTACGCCAAGGGCCAAGGCGTCCCGCAGGATTTTGCGCAAGCCGCCACCTGGTATCGCAAGGCCGCCGAACAAGGTAACACGTTTGCGCAGGGCAGCCTCGGCCTGCTTTATGCGACTGGACAAGGCGTCCCGCAGGACGATGCGCAGGCCGCCGACTGGTATCGCAAGGCTGCCGAGCGGGGCGACGTCGCGGCAGAAGCCAATCTCGCATCGCTGTTGGCAAAACCTGGCGCTACGCAAAATCTCAGCGAAGCGGCGAGCTGGCTCCGCAAAGCGGCGGAGCGCGGCAACGTCGCGGCCGCGACGAACCTTGGCCTGCTCTACCTGAAAGGGCAAGGCGTAGCGCAGGACGACGCGCAAGCGGTCGACTGGTTTCGCAAAGCGGCGGAACACGGCGACCTGACGGCGCAGATCAATCTCGCGCAGCTCACGACCAAGGGTCAGGGCGTCGCCCAAGACGCAGCGCAGGCGGCGGTTTGGTACCGCAAAGCCGCGGAGCAAGGCAACGCCTATGCCGAAAGCACGCTGGGACTTCTCTACGCGAACGGCAAAGGTGTGCAACAGGACTTCGCGCAAGCCGCGAACTGGTACCGCAAGGCCGCCGAGCAAAGCGATCTGGCGGCAGAGAGCAATCTCGCATCGCTTTACGCGACCGGCAAAGGCGTAAAGCAGGATTTCGCGCAGGCTGCAGTCTGGTACCGCAAGGCCGCGGATCAGGGCGATGTCGGCGCTGAAACCAACCTCGCCTATCTCTACGCCAAGGGGCAAGGCGTGCCGCAGGATTTTGCGCAGGCCGCAGTCTGGTACCGCAAGGCCGCCGACCAAGGCGTGGTCGCGGCGGAAAGCAATCTCGCCGCCCTCTATGCGAAGGGCCAAGGCGTCCCGCAGGATTTCGCGCAAGCTGCCAGGTGGTATCGCAAGGCGGCCGAGAAAGGCGATGTGGCGGCGCAGAGCAATCTCGGCCTGCTCTACGCGGAGGGCAAAGGCGTAGCGTCCGATCCCGCCGAGGCGGCCAAATGGTACGGTAAGGCGGCCGAACAAGGCGACATGGCCGCACAAAGCAATCTCGGCCTGCTCTATGCCACCGGCCACGGCGTCAAACAGGACGATGCCGAGGCGGCAAAATGGTATCGCAAAGCGGCCGAGCAAGGCGAAGTCGCCGCGCAAAGCAATCTCGCGCAGATGTATTTGCGCGGCCAAGGCGTGGCGCCCGATCCGGCGCAGGCGGCAATCTGGTTTCGCAAAGCGGCGGAGCAAGGCGATCTCGCGGCAGAGAGTAACCTTGGTCAGCTCTATGCAACCGGCGAAGGAGTGGCGCAGGATTATGCGCAAGCCGCGCAATGGTATCGCAAGGCGGCCGAGCGCGGCGATCGCTTTGCGCAAAGCAGCCTCGGGCTTCTCTATGCGAAGGGAGAAGGCGTGAAGCAGGATTATGCGCAAGCGGCCGACTGGTATCGCAAGGCTGCCGAGCAAGGCGATTCCTTCGCGCAGACCAATCTCGGCTTTCTCTACGCCAACGGGCAAGGCGCACCGCAGGATTACGTGCAGGCGTATAAGTGGTTCACCGTGGCGGCATCTTATTCGACAAACTCGGAATATCGCGACAATGCCGCCAAGAACCGCGACATCATGGCCGACCGGATGACGCCGGAGCAGATCAAGCAGGCCCAGCAGCTCGCCGCCGAGTGGCGGCCGGTGAAGGCGCCGTAAAACTGGCTCCTCTCCCCACCAAGCGGAGAGAAGGAGAGCGCGCTCCCTGCGTTCCGGAAACTAGCCTTCAGTGCGCCAGCCGCTCGAGCAAATCGCGGACGTGCACCTGGTCGGTCTTGTAGTTGCCGGTCAGCGTGTACATCACGAGATTGACGCCGCCGCGCAGCGCCAGCTCGTGCTGGCGCGGGCCGCCCGGGACGAGCGGATAAAGGCTCTCGCCGTCCGCGTCGCTCGCCCAACCCGCCGCAAGATCGTTGGACGTAATGACGATCGGCGATACGCCGTCGCCGGCGCGCGCCGGCCTCGCGCCGTCGGCGGGATTGGCGGGAGGCAGCGCCTCGATCCACGTCTGGCCGATCTCATAACGGCCGACGAATCCGTCGATCAGATAAAATGTCTTGGTGACCACGTGATCGGGGGGCACAGGCTCGAGCTCCGGCACATCGATACCGTCGAGCAAATGCCGCAGCCATATGGCTTCCGGGGTGGGCGGCCCGCCGGCGTGCGCCGTCAGCGCGTCGCGCGTATCGAAGATGATCGTGCCGCCCTGTTTCATGTAGGCGGCGACTTTGGCTTTCTCGGCGGCCGCGGGCTGCGGTCGGTCGGCGACGATCGGCCAATAGAGCATCGGGTAGAAAGCGAGTTCGTCGCGCCCCGGATCGACGCCGATCGGATCGGCGGGGATGAGCGCGGTGCGTTGCGCCAGGACCTGCGACAGCGTCGTAAGCCCGGCCTTGCTTTCCTCGTCGACTTGCGGATCGCCGCTTACGACATAGGCGAGCCTTGTATTCAACGCCGATTGAAGATCGTTCTGCGAGAGCGTCGGATCGGAGGGTTTCGGATCGGCGCGCAGCGAGCCCGGCAAAAAGCTGCACGCAAGCCCCATCATCGCGAGCGCTGCGGCGGCTCGCCCGAAGCGCCGCGTAAGCGCGCCCGAGAGCCAGAGCGAGGCGAGCGCATCGGCGATGAACAGCAGAAATGCGACGGCGAGCAGCGCCGGGCGCAGATCGACGGGTGCCGCCTGCCGCAACGGTTCGGAAGCCAAGCCGGTTGCCGAGTAGTCTGCGGCGCTCAGCGTGTCGTCGGCGCGCAGCGCATTGACGGCAAGCAACTGATCGGGCGGCCCGTAGAAGCCCGGCGGATGATCGGCATCGCCGGCCTGCGCGAATGTCACCGGAACCGGCTTGGCGGTCGGCGGCGGCGCGCCAAGCACGCCGAATCCGTCGAGGGTGCGGGCCGGCGGCACGGTTTGGGCCTTCTCCCCCTTCGTCTCCGTTGCGTTCGCGGCCACGCCCGAAAGGTCGACGATCTTGCGCAGCATTTCGACGAAAAGGCCGGAGATCGGCAAATTGGACCAGGTCGTATCGGCGGTGACATGAAAGAGGACGATCATGCCTTTGCCGTCTTGGCTCGCGGTGACGAGCGGCGTCCCGTCGACGAGATGCGCCCAGGTCTTGCCCGGCAGATCGGCGTCGGGCTCGGCGAGCACCTGGCGGCGTACCGTCACTTCATCGGGAACCCGCAGCCCTACGAACGGACTCTGCTCGTCGAAGGGCGCAAGCCGCTTTGGCGTTTCCCAAGAAAGCGCGCCGCCGAGGATGCGCCCGCCGCGGCGCAGCCGCACCGGCACGAGATCGTCGGAATCGGCCGCCGCAAGCCGCGTACCGGCGAAGCGCAACAGAATGCCGCCGTTCTCAACGAATTGCTTCAGCCGATCATGGTCGTTCTGCAGAAGATTGCCGATGTCGGCGAGCACCATCACGCTAACATGCTCGTCGAGCAGCGTGGCGATCGGATCGGGCGTTCCGGGCCGCGCCTCGCGCACGTCGGCAAACGGCGCAAGCGCCTTACGAAGATAGTAGTTCGGCGCAAGCAGCGGCAGCGAAACATCCGCCGTCTCGCCGCTGACGATTCCGACCCGCCGTCGCTTCCAACGCTCATCGAGGAGCGAAACCGCGCCCGCCGAATGTTCGTCGAGAATTTCCAGCCGTGCGATATCGTTGCGCAGATCGGTGGGCAAATCGAACTTGGCGCTCGTCTCGGTGGGACTCGTTGCGCCGGGACCTGCGAAGTCGAACCGCGCTTCTCCGAGGCTGAGGCCTTTCAAGTCGAGGGCCCGCACGAGGCCCTGCTCCGGGCCGTGCGTCGCGCTGCGCAGCACGCGTACGCTGAGTTCGCCCGATTCGTTCTTCGGGCCGGCCAGCGCCCGCACCGCCTGCCCGCTCGTAACCAACGCCGCGCCCGGCACAAGGTGCGCCAGCTTTTCGGAGAATTCACGGGCATGGCCGCGCTCGAGCCCATCGGCGATCCAGACCGCCGTCGTCTTCGGCTGCTCGGCGACGAAATTCGCAATCGGCGCGAGCAAAGCCAGCCGATCCGCAATGAACGGCATCGGCTTGATGGCGCGCACGCGATCGAGCGCCCGCGCCGCGTCGGTCGCAAGGATCTCGCGCCCGCCGTCGGAGGTCGCGGCGACGCCGACGACCTGGCCGCGCCGGGCCGCCTCTTCAATGCGTTGCGTCGCCGCCGCCATGCGCAGATCCCAACTCGGCGCCGCCGGCCAACCGTCATCAATCACCAAGAGCAACGGACGGCTTTCGCCGGCCGGCAGCGGATTAAAGATCGGACCGGCCATCGCGAGGATGATCGCAGCCGCGATCGCCAAGCGCAGAACGAGCAGCCACCAAGGCGTATGCGCCGGCGTCTCGTCGCGCGGCCGCAGATCGAGGATGAGGCGCAGCGGCGGAAACGGCACGCGGCGCGGACGCGGCGGCGTGATCCGCAGCAGATAGTAAAGCGCCGGCAGGCCGACGAGCGCAACGAGGACGGCCGGGATCGTGAAGGCAAGCGGCAATCCGAACATCAGCCTGCAACTCTCGCGAATTGCGTCGGATCGGCTTCGAGCCGCACGCGCAGCGCCAGCAACGCTTCGGACGCCGGCCGATCCGTGCGATGCGGCAGAACATTCCAGCCGCGCCGCCGCGCCGCGCTCGTGACGGCGTCGCGATGCACCGCAAGGCGCGCGACATATTCGTCGCGAAAGCTTTCCGCCTGTCCGATCCGCAAGCGCGCGTCGGAATCGACATCGAGGAATTCCGTGTGGCCGACGAAGGGAAAGGTCTCTTCGATCGGATCGGCGATCATGACGAGATAACCGCGCGCACCGCGGCTTGAGAGAACGTTGATTTTTTCGGCAATATCGGCCGGATCGCCTAGGAAATCCGAAATCAGAATCGCTTGCGTGCGCGGCGCCAAGGTCATGCTCGGCGGCAACTCGGCGGGCGCGAAGCCGGGTACGCGCTCCTCGGCGAGCATCGCCTCGGCGAATCGCCCGATGATGCCGCGTGCCGCGATCGGCCGCGTCAGTC
>JASHUD010000119.1 GCA_030040215.1 Methylovirgula sp. | reverse complement strand
TGCTGAACTGGAAAAGGCAGGCCGTATCGAGGTGCGCTTTGGCCCTAACCGGACCAAGCTTGTCAATCTAGCGCAGTTCGACGCCGAGGTCGGCGAGGTTACGGATTTTGTCAGGGAACAGGCCGCGCGGATCGGCGACGATCTGATCGGCGACTCCCGCTACAGGGATGCGCGGATCAAGAGCGCGCAATACGACGCTCTTAGAAAACAAATCGAAATGCGAAAGCTCGTCGGCAACCTGGTCGAAATCGCGCAAGTGGACGAGGTAATCGCGCAAGTCGGCGAAGAGATCAAAAAGCCGCTCGAACAAATCCCGCTGCATGCCGATGAAATCGTAGCCGCTGCCGCGAGCGGCGGCGCCGTCGCGGTGCGCGCCAAGCTTCGCGAAATCATCTTCAGTGTCCGAACGCAAATCGCGGCGGCGCTCGCCAAGCTTGATATCCGGGCAAAAAATGGAGGGGCTGCCGAATGAGCACCTTCATTCCCCTTCTCTCGCTTGTCGCGGGCGGGCTCGCTCAAATTATCCAGCCGCAGGCGCCGGTCGCGCCGTCAAAGTGGGCGGCCGAACACGTTGTGCTGCCGGACGGCGAATATGCGTCACAAAAAATCGATCTGTCCCGCACGCCGCATATCGTCGAGCCGCTCGACATGCTCGGCCCGGAGTCGCCGGTCAACGAGATCGGCGTAATGAAATGCGCGCAATCCGCTTTCACCACGATGCTGTTGTGCGCGATCGGACATTCGATCGACCGCGACCCGTGCGATATGATGGTGGTGCAGCCGACAGATGGCGCGCTAACGGACTTCAATTCCACCAAGCTTAATCGGCTGATCGAGCGTACTGAAATTCTCGGCGGCAAAGGCGGAAAAATTTTGCCGCAAACGTCCCGCTCCGCCGCCGGCTCGACCACGTTTGAGAAAAAATATCCGGGCGGCGCGCTCAATCTCGCGCTCGCGTCCTCTCCCGCGCAACTGCGGATGAAGACGATCAAAAAAGCTTTTTGTGACGAGGTGGATGAATACGAGGATGATCTAGAAGGCCAGGGCGACCCGCTCAAGCTTATCGCCGGCCGTCAAATGTCATTCCTTGCCGCTGGCACTTGGAAGCGGGCCTACGTCTCCACGCCAACCGTCAAGGGCGTGTCCAAAATTGCGGACATCTACGAGCGCGGCGACCAGCGGCGCTGGCACGTGCCCTGTCCGCACTGCCGCTCGCGTTTCGTTTTTGAGTGGCGCTCGCCTTACGATCCATCGTCGCCGGGGCTCAAATTCAAAAAGACCTTTCCACATGAGGCGTATTACGTCACGCCATGCTGCGGAGTCGTCATCGAGCGCTGGCAAAAAATCGAACTCTATCGCTCCGGGGAATGGCGCGCGACGCAGCCTGGTCCCGGCCGATTTCCGACCTATCATTTCGACGCGCTCGCTTCGCCGTTTGTGCCGTGGGACGAAATTGCAAAGGAGTTTGTCGGCGCCGGCGATGACCCGACCAAGCTGAAAGCGTTTTGGAACCTTTTCCTGGGGCTGCCCTACGACGTCGCCGGCGATGCGCCGGATCATGAATTGCTGATGCAGCGGCGCGAAGATTATGAGCCGGGGCGCGTTCCTGCCGGCGCGTTGCTCATTAGCGCGTTCGCCGACGTGCAAATGCGCGGCATTTATGTAGAGGTTGTCGCCTGGGCGCCCGATCAGCAAAGTTGGACGATCTTCGCCGATTATCTCGATGGCGCCACAACCGACGTCGATGATGGCGCGTTCGCCCGGCTAACCGAACTGTATCAACGGCGCTGGCCGGACGCGTTCGGCAATGCTTGGCAGTTGGATGAGATCGGCGTCGACTCCGGTTATCGCACTGACGTGGTGTACGAATGGACGCGTCGGCATCCGGGCGCCAAGTCTACGAAAGGCATCGATGGTTGGAGCAAAGTGCCGCTCGGCCTCGCGTCCGACCAGGACATCGATTACCGCGGTCGCAGGATCAAGGGCGGCGCCAAGCTCCGCGCGATCGGCACATGGCCGCTCAAATCAAAATTTTATACCTATGTGGCGCTCACACCGACCGCCCAGGGATCGGCGCTCGTTTATCCGCCCGGCTATTGTCACTTCGGCCGCTTCCTCGATGAAGGATATTTCAAACAGATAACGGCGGAATTTCTGGACGAGGAAACCTACCGCGGCCGTGTGCGCAAAATCTGGAAGCCGCGCGGCTCGCGGGAAAATCACTTCCTCGATTGTCGCGTCGGCAATCTCGCGATCTCGAATGCTTATTTCGTCGGGCTGGCCCCCGATGATTGGGCGCGGCGCGCGCGCGAGCGCGGCGTGCCGGCGGACCTGACCGAACCCGACCTGTTCAACCCCTTGTCTCGCTCCGCCGCGGCGGCTGCAGCGCCGCCGCCGGCGGCGGCGGATCGCAATGGCATAGAAGTTTCGCTTGCGGCGCTGATCGAACAACAGGCGCGCGAGCCTGAGAGTCCCGCGCCGGCCGATCCGCCGCGCGAGCAAACGCAGTCCGAGCAACCGCGCTCGCGCAATTATTTCGATGATCTAGCCGATATCAATCGAGGTCTGTGATGACGACAACAAACGCTAAGCCTGATCCGCCTGCATCAAGCCGACCGAAAATCTATCTGGCCGACAATTCGCGCTTGCGCCCGGATGCTCACCGCTTGCGTGCGGCGATCGAACAAATCTGCGATCGGCACGGCCTGGTCGCCGAGTGGCCGAGCGAACATTTCCTTTTTCCGACCGGGCTCACGGTTTCGGCTCGCCTTAAGGTCGGGCCGCCGATCGATGATCCGGCGGCGCGCCGTGGGCTGGCCAAGTCTTGGCGCCTGATCGGCAATTGTCAGGCGCTCGTGGCGGAGATCAGTGCGTTCCGCGGCGCCCATATGAGTCCGCTTATCGCGTTCGAGATCGGCATTGCCGTTGTGCACGCGGTTCCGGTGTTTGCGTGGACGAAAGATGTTGATGCGGACGCACGGTTCATCGACCTGTTTGAACGTTTCATGTGCATTAACGATGACGTGTCGCCCGATGGCAATTGGCGCGACGACGACGGTGATCTGGTCGAGAATTTCGGCCTGGTCGAGTTCGCCGCGATCGCCGGCAATTTCGTTTCGCTGTCTCGCTCGATCGAGGACGCGATCGCGGCGGCGGCTCGCCGACTCAAAGCGCGATAAAAAAGCGCGTTCCTCGTCGTTAAACAAACAAAACCGCATCCGTTTTGCTGCGCTCGCCCGGCGCCAAGTGGTGCCGCGAGTGCAGCAGAAATCCGTTCGCTAGGAGCGCTTCCATGACTCGCGCCCTCCCCTTCACTGAGGCCAGCTTGCGCCGCGCGATCTCCGCCGCGCGCAAGGCCGGCTTGCGCGTGATGGGCATTCGGCCGGACGGGACCTTGCTGGTAAGTGATGGGGACGGCGGGTCGGATGGAGTTGCGGGCGCGGCCGACCGGAGCGAATCTGGCGCCGGGGCCTCCCGCTCGCGATGGGAGGACGTTCGGGCATGACTCCTATGCGCATCGATTTCCCTTACCTGATGTTGGACTACGATCGCCACGGGAACCGGCGCCTTTACGTTCGCCGTCACGGCCGCAAGGTGCGGCTGCGGGCGCATCCGGGCACCGAGGCCTTTGCACAAGCCTACGCGGAAGCGCTGCGGGTGCTCGACGGCCAGGGCGGCCCTGCCGGAGCGCCCGGTGCTGAAAGGCGCGCCTGCGGGTACGCTGGGCTGGCTGGCGGCCTGCTATTTCGCGTCGGCCGAGTTTCGGGGCCTGGACCCTAAATCGCAGGCGACCCGGCGCGGCATCGTCGAAGAGTGCTTGCGCGAACCGCTCCGGCCTAGCGCAACAGACCTCATACGCGATTGCCCGGTCGCGGTCCTTTCCCCGGCGCACGTCAAAATGCTCCGCGACCGTAAGGCCGGGAAACCGGGCGAATCGGGCAAGCCCGGCGCGGCAAATAACCGCCGCAAGTATCTTTCATCGATGTTTGGTTGGGCCGTCGAG